>JAAZKW010000002.1 GCA_012799635.1 Mollicutes bacterium | reverse complement strand
GTATTTTAAGAGAATTGCAAAAGAAAGAAGATTTTAAAACCCCAATAATTATAATAGTCGATAAGAATAAAGAAAATTTAGCCAAACATTATTTAGAACAAGGATTTGATAATTATATCTTATATTCAAATTTTGAAGAAGATTTAAATAAAGTATTAGATACATATTAAGAAAATATTTAAAGTCAATGCATTAGTCTTTTTAATGGTGCTATGATATTGATGTTAAGAATTTTATGGAACAATAAGGGTATTAGTTGGTTTTGTAGATAGATGAAGTTTGATAGCGGCATGTTTCTTATCATTATTTCAATTCTACGATGTAGTATAACATAGTTGGGATATAATCGCGGAATAACTATTAAGACATTATCACGGAATAATCATAAATAATTTTAAATATAATCTTTATTAGTTGCAAAATAAGATAAAAAGTCATATACTTATAGTAGTATAGAGTTTAATAGAAAGGAATATATTATGAATGAAAATAAAGTAGGTCAAAGTATAAGTGACTATCCTGAATCAACTATAGAATTTCTTGCATCTTTAGTGAATCTTGATAAAGAAACGTATGTTCAAATATTAGGATTATTAGGTAGTTATTATGAGATAGCACGTGCACGTATAGGTTTAAATTTAAATGAGGAATTACCAGTTGGATTAAGAGAAGAAATTGAAAGTAGTGATTATTATGATTCTCAAAACAGTCTGGCTATAAATCCTAATGAATTATGGGAAATAATTAATAATTATGAAGAAACGTTTTTAAAAACGGAAGAAATTTTTAATAAAGAATATACTTATGAGAAACTTTTAAAGATTTTTGGAAATAAATCTTATGATAAAGCATTAGAAAAAATGGACAAAGCTGCATCTCAAGGCCAATATTATATATATAAAATGAACTTAGAAACTATAATTAAAGAATTTTTTAGTGAGCATATTAATAAACTTGATAAGGAGTCTTATAATAAATTATTTAATATGTATCAAAATATTCCAAAAGATAAATTTGATAATGCATTATTTATAAAAGCATTTTTTAAAGGATTAAACTCTACAGGTACTTATGAAAAAAAATTGGCGGGATTTAATAACGAAATGTCAGCAAGAGAGCAAAGTAAAGAAATGATTAATCAATATCATAATCAAGTAAAAGAATTAATAGATAAAATTAAAGAATCAATATTAGCTTGGTATATGAATACTAAGTTAATTAGCATTCTTGGTATAGGTGAATTACCAAAAGGTGATAATAGTATTAGTAAATATTTAAAAAATACATATGAAAGAATAGCTCTTTCAAAGGAAGGAATAAAAAAATTAAAGGGCAAAGTTGCTCAAATAAAAGATAAATGGTGGGAGTCTTTCAAAAATGATGAACTGGCGATTACAAAAGAAATTATAAGTTTAGCAGGCTATGAGTTAGAAGATGTTATAATTCCAATACTTGATCCTCAAGAAATACCTAGAATGATTAGTGATGCTTTAGATATAATGAAAGAAAAACAAAAAGGTATTGAAGAAATGCCACGTATAAAGGAAGATGTGCCAGAGTTATTTGCTATGGATGGGCTAGTTGAAGAACCACAAGAGTTACCAGAACTGCCTCAAAAAGAAGATTTTGGCATACCACTTGAATCAGATGAATATGGAATTGATTTTTCAAATCAAGGTCAAAGTAGATAAATAAAAGATAAAGCACCAATATATTATAAAGGTGCTTTTATTATTTGCTTAACTATTTAATAGTATACATGGTATAATAAAAAAGAAGTTTGGTGATTTTAGTGTTTAGAATAAAAGATTTAAATGTTAATATAGATAATAAAAAAGTACTTAGAGATTTTAATTTAACAATTAATGATGGTGAAGTACATGTTATCATGGGGAAAAATGGTATTGGGAAATCAACATTATGTAGGGTTATTTTAAACGATCCTAATTATAAAGTAATAAGTGGAAGTATTATCTATAATAATAGTAATTTATTATTAAAAGAAACTTATGAAATAGCTAGATCGGGAATAATGCTTATTGGTCAAACACCTATTTCTATTGAAGGAGTAACTAATGCTGAAATGCTTAGAACTGCTTTAAGAGAGAAAGAAAACAAAAATATTAATATCTTTGAATTTAATAAAAAGATGGAAGAGATATGTGAAAAGCTTGGTCTTGAGAAAGAGTTTATTCATAAAGAAGTAAATGTTGGAGCATCTGGTGGTGAAAGAAAGAAGATTGAACTTTTGCATATGGCTATGCTTAATCCTAGTTTTTTAATTCTTGATGAAATTGACTCTGGTCTTGATGTTGATGCTTTAAAAGTTGTTAGTAATTTTATTAATGAATATCATAAGAAAACAAAGTGTAGTATTTTAATTATTTCGCATCACCCTAGTATTGTTAATTATATTAAACCAAATTATGTTCATATATTATCAAGTGGTAAGATTAGTAAAACTGGAGATAAATCTTTAGCCTTTAAAATTGAAGATGAAGGCTTTAAGACATCTGAAGTTGGTGAAAATGAATAAAGAAGTAGTTAATATAATAAATGATAGTCAGGATTTTAATTATAATTTAAAAGATAAAAAGGAAGTTATTATTAATTATTATCATAAAGATCAAAAAGATATTAAGATAAGTTTAATTCAAAATAATGATAGTAAACTTACATTAAATTTTTTTTGTTATATCAATGAAGATGTAAAGGTATATATTGATAATATAGTTACAGGTAATAATAATATTAGTAATATTAATGTAAGGGCAATAGCTTGTAAAAATAATGGTTATTTTGATGTAAAAATAAAAGCTTTAGAAAAAACTAAAAATAATGTTTTAATCGAAGATATAAAAGG
This sequence comes from Mollicutes bacterium, assembly GCA_012799635.1. GTDB lineage: Bacteria > Bacillota_I > Bacilli_A > RF39 > UBA660 > UBA6448. The sequence goes on along the minus strand of JAAZKW010000002.1, from coordinate 32,087 downwards.
TTTAAATGAAAATGGGGCTATTATTTTAAAACCGGTGTTAGAAATTGATACCAAAGATATTGATGCAAAACATTATGCCACAATAGGTAGTTTTAACTTTGATGAGTTGTTTTATTTAGCAAGTAAAGGGATATCATTTGATGAAGCAAAAAATATAATTAAACAAAGCTTAGTATATGGAATGTTTGATAATAAGTTTATAAAGATAATAAAGGATAGTAAAAATGAATAGAGAAGATTTTCCAATGTTAAAGCAAGATGTTATTTATTTTGATAATAGTGCAACTAGTTTAAAACCTAATAGTGTTATTAATAAGACAAGTGAATATTATAAAGATTTTAGTGTTAGTATTCATCGTGGTGATTATGATTTGTCATATAAAGTAAATATTATGTATGAAGAGGTAAGATTACTTGTTGCAAATTTTATTAATGCTAAAGATAAAAGTGAAATTATCTTTACAAATGGTACAACAGAATCTTTAAACATGATTGCTAATGGTTTTGTTAAAAATCATTTATTAAAAGATGATGAAATATTAATTACAGTATCAGAACATGCTTCTAATGTTTTACCGTGGTTTAGATTAGAAAGAAAAATGGGAGTTAAAGTAAAATTTATACCTTTAGATGATGATTATCATGTAACAGTAGATAACTTTAAAAAGATGATTACTCCTAGGACGAAGTGTGTTGCTTTAGCTCATATTACAAATGTTATTGGTGATTTAAGACCTATTAAAGAAATTTGTAAAATAGCCAAAGAGAATAATATTATAACTGTAATTGATGGAGCACAAAGTGCATCTCATTTAAAAGTTGATGTTCAAGATATTGATTGTGATTTTTATGCTTTTTCAGCTCATAAATGTTATGGTCCAACTGGAGTAGGTGTTTTATATGGTAAGGAAGAGTTACTTGATAAATTAGAGGCTATCAACCTTGGAGGAGGAATGAATGAATCATTTGATAGTCCAACAGATATCTATTTAAAATCCCTTCCTTTAAGATTAGAAGCAGGAACTCCCAATATAGCAGGAGTTATTGGTTTTGGAGAAGCTATAAAATATATTAATAATATAGGAATGGATAAGATAACTTCTTATGAAAGAGATTTAAGAAATTATTTATATAGCAAATTAAAAGATATTAGTCATATTGATATTCTTAATAAGAAATCTGAATCTAGTATCTTGACATTTAATGTTAAAGATATTTTTCCTCAGGATGTTGCCTTTTATTTAAATAAATATAATATTTGTATAAGAGCAGGTAATCATTGTGCTAAACTCTTAAAAGAAGCGACTAATGTTAGTAATACTTTAAGAATTAGTTTAAGTTTTTATAATACTAAAGAAGAGATTGATTTATTAGTAGATCTTCTTAAAGATAAAAATAAAATTAGAAATGAGATGTTATAATGGACGATAATTTAAAAAGAGAAATTATAATGGAACATTATCAAAGTCCCTTGAATAGAAAAGTTATTGAGGATGATGATTATCTTAAATTTAATACTAGAAATGAAAGCTGTATTGATAATTTAGATATTTATATAAAGATAGATAATGATTTAATATTAGATATAGCTTTTGAAGGTGAAGCTTGTGCAATATGTATTTCTTCAACTTCAATTATGATAGAAAACTTAATAGGTAAAAGTATTGATGAAGCTCTTAATTTTATTGAAAATTTTGAAAAGATGATTAATGAAAAGAAATATGATAAAGATTTACTTAATAATGCTAATGTATATGATGCTATATATAAACAAGCATCAAGGAAGTCTTGTGCGTTTCTTCCTTATAAGGGATTAAGAGAAACTCTTAATAAATTAGAAAGAAAATAAGTATTTTAAGCCCTCTTTACAAAAAAGAGCTAAAGTGTTATAATTTTTGAGAAATGCAAGGAACAAGAGGAGTAGTTTATAAAACTTTTTAAAGAAAGGAAAAGTCATTGGCTGAAAGCTTTTCTAAAAGAAAATAAATGAAGGTAGCTTGGGAGCATTATATTTGAACTATAAGTAGAATATAACGTTTACTGCGTTAAAGTATTAAGAAATAATTAAGGTGGTACCACGGTTTATTCGTCCTTTGGTTACCACTTTTTTAATGAAAGGAAGCTTGAAATGTTTTTAAAATTTAAATTTTATAAGTATGTTAGTAACTTTAATATGAAGGAAGAAGCTATTCATAGTAAATATTTTCATTCTTTTAGAGTTATGAAATTACAAGAAAAATATGCTAAAGCATTAGGTTTTAATAAAAAAGATATTAAATTGGCTAAAATTATTGGTTTACTTCATGATATAGGAAGATTTGAACAATACAAAGTATATAAGACCTATGATGATCAAATGTCCACTGATCACGCTCTTTTAGGTGTTAAAATTCTTTTTGAAGATAATCTTATTAAAAAATTTGTTAAAGATGAAAAAGATTATGAATTAATTAAATTTGCTATTTTAAATCATAATAAATATCAAATAGATAAACTTTCAGATGAAAGATTTATAAAACATGCTAAATTAATTAGAGATACTGATAAAATAGATATATTTTATGTAATAGGTTATTTAAAAGACTATGATCATAAGTTTGATAATTCTAAAGTAAATCCAAAGATAGTTAAAAATATTTTGAATCATGAAATAGCAAATTATAAAGAAATTAGAACCAATAATGATTTTTTACTTTTAAAGTTTGCTGCAGCATTTGATTTAAACTATGATCTTGCTGCTAAAGAGTTAAGAGAAAATTTTAAGCATTTTTATGAAAAAATAGCTAAAGATGATACTTTTGAAAAGTTATATGATGAAGTAGTTAGTTATTTAATAGAAAGGGAAAGAAAATGTTAGATAAAAAGTATGATTTTAAGGAAAAAGAAGTTAAGTGGCTTAAATATTGGGAAGATAATAAAATATATGAGTTTAATTCTAATAATAAGAAAATATATTCTATTGATACACCACCACCAACGGTAAGTGGTAAGATTCATTTAGGCCATATATTTTCATATTCTCAAGCTGAGATGATTGCTCGATATAAAAGATTATCGGGATATAATGTCTTTTATCCTTTTGGTTTTGATGATAATGGTCTTCCTTCAGAAAGATTAGTTGAAAAAATTAAAGGTAAAAAAGCTCATGAAATTGGAAGAGAAGAGTTTAATAAATTATGTTATGAAATAACAAGTGAGTATGAAGAAGAGTTTAAAAAATTATTTTCTCGTTTAGGGGTAAGTACTGATTGGAATTTAGTATATAAAACAGTATCTTTAGAAGCTATTAAAATATCACAATTATCTTTTTTAGATTTAGTTGCTAAAAAAGCTTGTTATCACAAAGAAAGTCCTGCATTATGGTGCAGTGAATGTTTAACAACTTTTGCTCAAGCAGAACTTGAAACTAAAACCGTTGAAACAACATTTAATTATATTACTTTTGAAACTAAAGAAGATAAAGAAAAATTTACTATTGCAACAACAAGATGTGAATTATTACCTGCGATTGTATGTGTATTTGTAAATCCTAAAGATGAAAAACATAAACATTTAATAGGAAAGAGGGCTCATATACCAATTATAGATATTGATGTACCAATTATGGCCGATGACAAAGTAGCTATAGATAAAGGTACTGGTGTTGTTATGTGTTGTACTTTTGGAGATCAAACCGATATTGAATGGTGGAATAAATATAATTTACCTTTAAAATATATTTTTACTCCTGATGGTAAAATAAATGATAGTGTTCCAAAATATAAGGGGCTTACTATTAAAGAAGCACGTGAAAAAATACTTGAAGACCTATCAAATGGTGGTTATGTTGTTAAAACTGAAAGTATAGAACATGAAGTTCAAGTACATGAAAGATGTGGTAAAGAAGTAGAATATACGATTATGAAGCAATGGTTTATTGATATAATGAATCATAAAGAAGACTTTTTAAAAATGGGAGCTAAAATTAAATGGTATCCAAAGTATATGAAGGTTCGATATAATGAATGGGTAGAAAATGTTGCTTGGGATTGGTGTATATCAAGACAAAGATATTTTGGAGTACCATTTCCAGTTTGGTATTGTAATAAATGTGGTAAAATTATTTATGCAAGTAAAGAAGAATTACCAATAAATCCTTTGGTAGATAAGCCTAGAATATCTTCATGTCCTAATTGTGGCTGTAAAGAGTTTACTGGTGAAAAAGATGTTATGGATACATGGGCAACATCATCAGTAACACCACTTATTAATATGAGATATCAAGAAAAAGATAATTATGAAGATATTTTAAATCCAATGTCTTTAAGAGCTAATGCATATGACATAATAAGAACATGGGATTTTTATACTATTGTGAAAAGTTATTATCATTTTAATAATATACCATGGGAAAATATTATGATATCTGGATTTGCTGTAGTAGGTAAAAATGAGAAAATAAGTAAGAGTAAGGGTAATTCTAAAAATGATCCCATTAATATAATTGATACTTATTCAGCAGATGCAACTAGATATTGGGCAGCATCTGGAAAACTTGGGACAGATATTATATTTAATGAAGAAGGCTTATTAAGAGGTAAAAAGTTAATTAATAAAATTTGGAATGTATCTAAGTTTATTGAAATGCATTTAACTGATTTTAATGATAAAGAATTTAATGACTTTGAATATCTTGATAAATGGATTATAGGTTCGTTTATTAAAATGGAAAAAGAGTTTATTAAAAATCTTGATAATTATGAAACAGGACTTGCTTTAAATACGTTAGAAAAGTTCTTTTGGCACTTTTGTGATAATTATATTGAAATTGTTAAACATCGTTTATATCGCCCAGAAGAGTTTGGAGATATTCCAAGATATTCAGGACAAAAAACAGTATATATGCTTCTTTATAAATTCCTTCAGAACTTTTCAATCTTTCTGCCATATATATGTGAAGAAATATATCAAGAGTTATATCATGATCAAAAGTCAATTCATATAACAGAACTTAAAGAACTTAAATATGATTTTGAAGAAGAAGTTGTAAATGGTGATATTATTTGTGAAATAATAAGTAAGGTACGGGGAGAAAAATCTGATAATAATTTATCTTTAAAAACGGTTGTAAGTCTTCTTGATATTACTTGTAGTGATAATATAAATAAGGCAATTAAAAATGCTATTAAAGATTTTAAAGCAACTTTATTTATTGATAAGTTAAAGTTAAATAATAGTTTGAAAAGTTATACTATAAATAAAATAGAACTTTTAAAAGAAGATAATAAATAATTATCTTTTTTTCAGTAGTATAAATTGAATTATTAATAAAAATATAGTATATTAAAGTTGATATACTAGAGGTTAATATGAATGAATATGAAAAATATGTACCTAAAGAAGAAAAGTTTATGAAAGAAAGAAAAAAAGGGACTTTTATTAAGTGATTATCAAGAAAAGATTCTTATTAAGAAAGGTATTAATCCTAATAAATATCAAACTTTTTCGGAACTTTTATTTGCTCTTAATGAAATTGAAGATTTTGATGATGAGTTTGAAGAATTACTAAATGATATTGAAGAAAAAGCCTTTTATAGTGAGGTAAAACAATGAAAAAAGTGCTATTATTATTATTTTGTTTTGCAATAAATGTATATGCAACTCCTAAAACTGAAGAAGCTACATTTGAGGCATGTGTAGATGGTGACACAGCATATTTTAAGGTCGCAGAAGATACTTTAAAAGTGCGTTTTATTGCAATAGATGCTCCAGAATTAAAAGATGATTATGGCAAAGAAGCAAGCGAATTTACTTGTGATACTTTATTAAATGCTAAAGAGATATTGCTTGAGTATGATGCTGATAAAGCAGATAAATATGGAAGAGTGCTTGCTTGGGTATGGTATGATAAAAAATTACTTCAAAAGACTTTAATTGAAAAGGGTTTTGCTCAGACAGCATATATTTATAAAGATTATAGGTATGTTAATAGTCTTTGTTTTGATGAAAAGAAAGCTAAGGAAAATAAAGTTGGGGTATGGTCAAAAGAAAGTACTAAATATAAGTATTGTGATGAAAAAAGTATTAGTGATTTAGATTATAATATTAATTATGATGATATTTTAGAAGAAAAGAAAGATAATAAATTATCAAAAACAGATGAAAAGCGCTTAAAAAAGATAATAGATACATCTCAAAAGGCTTCTGAGTTTCTTCAGAAAAACGATAAAAAAATTAGTGAGTATGGCACTTATATTATATTATTGATTGCTTCGATATTTGTGTTTTTTGGAAAGAAGAAACAATAGTAAAGCAAATGGTAAATAAACTCGTTTTTTATTCATTAACATGATATAATCATTTAAGTAGGAGGCTATCAATGAAAAAGAAAATGTTTTTAATATTATTCATTTTTAGCTTTTTTATGGGAAAAATTCCTGTTTTTGCTGTAAAATATCAAGGAGTACTAACAGGAAATGGGGTAAATTTAAGGACAGGCCCTGGAACTAATCATAGCTACATTGCTTCATTACATTTAGGCTCAACTTATGAGTTAGAGTCAAATGAAAAAATACCTTCTGAAATGGGTTGTGCTGCAGGATGGTATAAATTAAAATATTCACCAGTAATAACTGGTTATGCATGTTCTGATTATATAGAGGTAAAAGAAATGGAAGAAGAGGTTATATCTGTTGATGGAGAATGTGAACAATCTCTTATAGCTCTTGGATTTCATCAAAGTTATGTTACTGGTCTTTGTGCTTTAAAGAAAAATCGTCCTAATTGGAATTTTTATCCTATAATAACAAATATTGATTGGCAAACTGCTGTTAATCAAGAAAGTAAATGTGGCCTTAGTTATGTTTACACTAATAGTAGTAATACAGAATTTATTGATAGTAGTTGTATTGGTCAATATCCCAACGGGCCATATCCAGCTTCGAAGAAAGCCGTAGCTATATATATGGATCCTCGAAATTGGTTTAATGAAAACACTATTTTTCAATTTGAAAATCTGAAATATACTGAAGGATTATATGAATCATATTCGCCAGCAATAACTTCAATAGTACAAAGTGCTAATTTTTATACTTATCATGTTCAAAATGGAGTAGATTTTTCGGGAACTCTTAGAGAAGCTGGAAAAGATGCTAATGTTAGTCCTATTTTTTTAGCATCGAGAATCCTTCAGGAATTAGGACGTACAACTTCATTGTTTAATCTATATAGTGGTGTTTATCCTGGTGAATATTATGGTTATTATAACTTTTATAACTATGGAGTGTCAGATTCTTGTGTTAAGGTAAGTGGAACAACTTATTGTGGTTTAAGTTATGCGAAAAGTAAAGGGTGGAATTCCATTTATGGTGCTCTTCATGGTGGTGCTGTCTTTCTATCCTCGGGATATATTGCTGTAGGACAAGATACAATGTATTTGCAAAAGTTTAATGTTAATCCTAATGATAAAAATAAGTTGTTTTTACATCAATATATGACTAATATTGGGGCCCCAGTAAGTGAGTCAAAAATTACATATAGTACGTATAATAATAATAGTTTATTAGATCTTCCATATAATTTTTATATTCCGGTATATACAAATATGGATGTAGAGATTGTTAATTCTAACAGTGGTAGTACTCCAGATGATACCCCAACAATACCTTCGAATAGTGAAATAAGTACTATAGCAACTAAAGCAGGGTATAGTTATTCTTCGGGTTATTTAAATAGAGTGAAAGATGAAACTTCAGTTGAGGCTTTAACTAATGCTTTTGTATCACTTGGAGCAACAGTAAATATTAAAAATACTGTTGGTGAAAAAGTAACAAGTGGAAATGTTGGTACAGGATATACTATAACAATATCAAATGCTACAACAAGTGAAGATTTAAAAATTGTTGTAAAAGGCGATACTTCTGGTGATGGTAAAATTAATGCCCTTGATTTACTTCAAGTTCATAAAAACATATTAGGTATGTATAATTTAAATGATGCTCAAATAAGGGCTGCTGATTCTTCAAATGATGGTAAGGTTGGAGCCCTTGATTTACTACAAATCCATAAAAACATATTAGGTATGTATAAAATAAATGAATAGAAAGGAATAAAATGAAAAAAATAAAAATAATAATTCTTTTTACAATATTATTGCTTCCAAAGTTGGTGTTTGCTTCAAATGCTACGATAGCAATTACTGGAGTAAATACAGCTGCTGTTGGAAATAATATTAAAATGTATGTTACTTTATCATCATCGGCAGCAATTGGTTCTTGGGAACTTACTTTAAACTATGATTCTAGTTTTTTAAAGTTAATAGGATCAGATGCTGATAATGGGGGAACATTCATGGCTAATAAAGTTGCGGGAGCTTCTGGTATTAATAAGAAGGTATATACTTTTACTTTTAGAACTTTAAAAGCAGGAAATACTTTATTGTCAATTGGAAGTAGCAGTTTATATGATTTTGATACCATGGGAGAAATGACTGTTAGGACCTATAATAAAAATTTGAAAATTATGACTCAACAAGAAATTGAAGCATCATATTCAAAAGATAATTATTTAAAATCTTTATCAGTTGATGAATTTGAAATAAACCCAGTATTTAATAAAGATACTTTAGAATATTCTGTAGAGGTTCCAGAGAATACTAAGACTATAAATATAAAGGCTGTAGCAAATGATAATAGATCAACAATTGATGGTCTTGGAGAAAAAGAAGTTGTTGTAGGTAATAATAAATTAAATATTGTTGTTAGAGCCCAAAATGGTAGTGAAAGAATATATATTCTTAATGTTAATGTAATTGATAAGAATCCTATTGAAATAATAATAGATAATGTAACTTATCATTTAGTAAAATATAAAGAATATTTAACAATTCCATCAGGTTTTGAAGAAACAACTATTAAAATGAGTGATATTGATATACCGGCGTTTTACAATAAGAAGATTAATTATACTCTTGTTGGTTTAAAAGATGAAGCAGGTAATATCTATTTATATAAGTATGAAAAAAATAAATATGAAAGGTTTTTAGAATTAAAATTAGGTAATTTAAAATTAACACCATTATCAATTGGAAATAAGGTGCTTAATTATGAAAAAGAAACTATTGATTTTGATGGTAAAATAGATGTATATAAAATTGATAAAAGATTTAAATTAATAAATGCAAAGAATATCCTTAACGGTGAAGAAGGGCTTTATTTGCTTGATATAGTTGATAAAACAGCAGTTAAATATGATTTAAAAGATATCTATACTCTTAGAAAGTTAAATAAAATATATTTAGCAACAACAATTATATTTTTATCAACAACTGCATTATCAATAATTATTATGCTATCTTTTAAAAGAAAACCTAAAATTAAAGATAAAGAACAAAAAGTTAAAGAAAAAACCAAAAAAGAACTTCCTAAAGATGAAAAAGTAGTAAAAGAAAATAAAAAAAATAAATAAAAAAACATTATATCTTTACTGTCAACTTTACAAAAAAAGATGACAGTATTTTTTTGTATGTTAAAATAAATATAGGAAGAAGAATTTTGTTTATGAGTGAAAAATCAACAATAAAAATTGAAGATGCAAGAAGAGAAGGGGTCTTTGAAAGATTGCGTGAGTCTAGGCGTAAATTATTATTAAGGAATTATTATCTTAAAGATGAATATGATAATTTTTTTTCTTCATATGTTTTGGGTGATTTATTTTGTGGAATAATAGATTATTCTTGTCATAAAGACGGACTAATAAAAATAACACCTGAAGGCAATTTACATTTAATAGATTCTCTTGCAAAACCAAATGCGCTTGGGATTGGTACTATTCCTGAATTTGAATATTATATATATGATTATGATACAGCAAGATCTGATGTTTTAGAGACTCATTGGCTATTTCAAGTAATAAATGATAGTTCAAGTGTTATTGTACGTCGTACAACATATTATTATTGTCATGAATGTGAACCTGCAATTATATATACTGAAGAAACAGGTGAATTTAAACCTGTTAATATGTATAATATACAATGGTTTTCATATCATCTTGTAGAGGATAATAAATATAATGAAAGTTTACAAGATATTTTAAAAGATTATGAACAACAAGGAAAGTTGCTTATTACTAGAGATGTTTCTAAAATTAAAGGTGAATATAATAATGCTGAAATTATAGAACGTTTTGGAACTGATTTAAATGATGGATATGATTTATCAAAATATTTGTCATCATATAGTCGTGAAAGGAGAAAGTAAATATGGAACAAACAAAAGAAGCATATATAAAGATGTATCAAGAATTTCTTGATGAAATTAATGATTTTCAAGCATTAAATGATAATTATATTGATAAAGAAATGAAAGAAATAATAGAGGGTTTAAAAAGTAAATTAAATGATATACTTAAAAATATTAATAATTATAAAGACGATGAGCTTGATGTTCTTTATAATAAAGCTAAACCACTATTTAATGGTATAAAAGAGGTGTGTGAAGAAATAAAAGGAAGGAAAAAAAGGAAAAAAAATAAAATTATTGCTGCAGCTAATATAATATCTATATTAGCGATTATATGGAGCATTTCTAATTATAATCGTGGTATAAAGATATTAAAAAGTATGGAAGCTAGATTTGAAAAAGAAAATCCATTAACTATTAATGAAATATATGACCTTTCAGATCCAACACCTATGCCAAAAGTTTTTTATCCACCAGAGGTTGATTATACGCCAGGTGTTAATTATACTCCAATTGAAGCTTCTGCTGTTAAGGAATTAGAAAATGGTATTATTGGTATAAATGAAGCAAGGATGATTCGAAATTTTGTAAAGGAACAATTATTAACTCATTATCTTGGAAGTTTACCAGAAGAATATTTTTTAAATAAGCCTTTTACAAAAGAAGTTCTTTATGGTGATATTATATAGGTGGTACAATTGAATATACTCCAGAAGGTAATATCATATTAAAAGATGAAATAGAAAAAAATCGGACATCTAGACATTATATATTTGATAATAATGAGTTAAAATATTTATATCGAAAATATGACTTTTATTTCTATAAGGAACTTTATGCATTTGCTACAACAATTTATTATTCTAATCCTTATTCGAAAGAAAAAACAATTATTAAGAATATGTATGAAAGATTAGCACTTGAGTTTAAGGATACAGACCTTAATTTAGGCACAAAATACATAGATTATTTAAAAGGTAAAGACTTTAGTTTAATAGAGCAAGAGCTACGTGAGAATGAAGAGTTATCAAAGGTAGAATTTGAGTCAGACGAACGTTCTAATTTGTTTGATGAAATACTATTACTAAATTTAAATGCTGAAACAAATTACACAAGAGGAAGGAAATAATTGACCTTTACTGTCAACTTTACAAAAAAAATTGACAGTATTTTTTATGGTGTTAAAATAAACGCAGAAGGGAGGGTTTTGTTTATGAATGAAAAACCACATAAAGTAACGAGAATAAATAGGGATAATGGTAAAATTAAAGGGTTATCAAGTGTACTTTTAGCAATTCTTTTAGCTTCAACAATTTCTATAGGTTCTAAGCAAATAGTTAGTGCTAAGGAAACACCTGCAATAAAAATTGAAGATAATAGAGGTGACGTAGACTATGAAAGACTAAGTGAGTCTAGTTTTGAAGGATTAGCTCTTAAAGAAGAATTAATTCAGAAGAAAAAAGAATTAGCTCAAATAAAAAGGCAAGTTGAATCAGATAGAAAAAAATCAGATTTTATATTTTGGTTAATAATTATTGGATGGAATGCAATGAATATTACGTACTTAATTACTTCATATAATGAATATAAGAACCTAAGAAAGATGAATGGACGATGATAATAAATTATTAACTAGTTGATGACAATTTAGTCAAAGTTGAATTGAAACCCTTATAAATAAGGAAAATAGCAAAAAAAGTTTTATAGATTTGAGAGTTTAATACTCTCTTTTTTATTAGAAAAAGATATGATTTATTGTGTTATAATAACTATAGAGAAAGAAATGGTTATAAAATTGAATAAAGAAAGTCATATATTAATAAGTTTTTTAATTAATGCAAAAATGCAAACATATGCCAATGAAAAAGTTGTCAAAACCTGCATTCAGCGGGAAATAGGGCTTTAGTGAGAAAAACTCACAAACCCTTATAAATAAGGAAAGTAGCAAAAAAAGTTTTTACACTTTTGATAACATTATAGGAGGAGATATAATGAATAAATTAACAATGATAGGAACAGGACATGGTTTTGTTCATAACTTATATAATACATGTTTTGTAGTAAATAATAATTTTTTGATAGATACTGGTGGTAGTGCAGATATTGTTAAAAATTTAGAACTATTAGGGATTAATATATCAAATATTCATGATATCTTTATTTCTCATTCCCATACTGATCATTTATTAGGGTTATTTTGGTTTTTAAAAAGATTAACTGGAATGTATAGAAATGGAGAATATATTGGTAAGTTAAATATATATTGTAATGATGAAGTTGAGTGTGCAATTAAAGATATATACAAACATCTGTATCCAGATGTTTATGTTGATGCGATTAATGAGTATATGAACATTATTGTTGTCGATGATGGAGAAGAAGTTCTAATACAAAATCAAACTTATAAATTTATTGATATGAAATCAGGCAATAATAAATTATATGGATTTGAAACTGCATTTAACAACGGTAAAACACTTGTCTTTTGTGGGGATGGAACTTTAAAAAAAGAATTATATGATATTATTAAAAATAAAGATTATGTAATGCATGAGGCATTTTGTTTAGATGCTGATAAGGAAATATTCAAACCTTATGAAAAGAAACATTCAACCGTAAAATATGTTTGTGAAAATTTTAATGATTTAAATATTAAAAATTTAATTTTATTTCATACAGAAGATTCTCATCCAAGCGATAAAGATGTTTTGTATAAAAAAGAAGCAAAAGAATATTTTGATAACAATGTAATCGTTCCTAAAGACTTAGATGTTATAGAAATATAAAAAAAAGAGATAAACTTTATGGAAAATAAAACAAACATTAGCTGGTTGATATAGATTTATTCTCACCCTTGCTTATAACCTTATAAAATAAGGAAAGTATGTAGTTGAAATTTCACATAATTTTGTTAAAAATAATAAAAAAGGGCTAAAAAACTCAAAAAAATGGTCAAAAATGACTATATTTTAAAGGGTGAGATGAGAGCGTCTAACCCCTTAAATAAATATAAATTTAACTATTCGAAATTTTCGAACAGTTAAAAGAAAATTATTTAAAACGAAAGAAAGTTTATAATTAAAAGGTAATAATATATAGAAAGGAGTAGATACTATGAAAAATGAATTAGTAATTTTTGAAGACCAAAAAGTTAAATTAGAAGTTAATGTAAACGATGATACAGTTTGGTTAAATTCAGAGCAAATAGCAGAATTATTTAATCGAGATTCTAAAACAATTAGGAAACATATTAATAATGCTTTAAATGAAGAGCTTGATTCTTCAACTGTCGCAAAATTTGCGACAGTTCAAAAAGAAGGAAATAGAAAAGTTAAACGTAATATTAATTATTATAATTTAGATATGATAATATCAGTCGGTTATAGAGTTAAATCTAAAAACGGTATAACTTTTAGAAAATGGGCTAATGAAATATTAAAAGATTATCTAATAAAAGGATATGCTATTAATCAAAAAAGATTAAAGTATTTAGAAAAGAAAGTTCAATTAATAGATATCGCAGGAAGAATTGATTCTAATTTAACAGGTGATGAAGCAAAAGATATTATTAAAGTTATTAATAATTATAAAGAAGCATTAGATTTACTTGATGATTATGATCATAAAAAAATAATTAAACCAAAAGGTTTATTTGATGATAAAAAAATAACTTATGAAGAATGTATAAAAATAATTAATAAATTAAAATTTAATAATGATTCTGATTTATTTGCTCTTGAAAGAAATAAAGGTCTTGAAGCAATAATTGGGAACATATATCAAACATTTGATGGTGAAGATGTATATAAAACTATTGAAGAAAAGGCTGCTAACTTTTTATATTTAATTACTAAAAATCACATATTTATTGATGGAAATAAAAGAATTGCCGCTACATTATTTATTTACTTTTTAGACTTTTATAACATCTTATATTATGAAGGTAAAGAAGTTATTGATAATAATACACTTGTTGCAATTACTCTTTTAATAGCAGAATCTAATCCTAATGAAAAAAATATATTAATTGATTTAATAATGAACTTCCTAAAAAGAGGTGATTCAAATGAATAATAAAACAAATATCAACTGGGAAATGGGCTCTAGTGAGAAAAGCTCGCAAGCCTTATAAAATAAGGAAAGAAGCGAAAAAAGTTTTTACACTTTTATCGAAAAACAGTCAAAAATGGCAAAAGTTTTTACACTTTTGATAGAACTGGTATGTGCATATTATGCATATACCTTATAAAATAAAATGTGAACTAGCAAGTTTTTATTGCAAGTTAGAAAGGAAGTTTATGAAGAATAATTTGACAATTAGAAGTAGTAGTGCGGAATTTTTAATATTTGAAAGGCAGACACATTCAAAAGGAGTACAAGTTAGATTTGAAAATGGGGATTTATGGCTTACTCAAAAAGCCATGAGTGAATTATACAATTGCTCAGTTGATAATGTGGGATTACATTTAAAAAATATTTATAATGATTATGAACTTGATAAAGAATCAACTACCGAGGATTTCTCGATAGTTCAAAAAGAAGGCCAAAGAGAAGTAAAAAGAACTGTTAAATATTATAATTTAGATGCTGTTATTTCTGTAGGATATAGAGTTAACTCAGATAGAGCAATTCAATTTAGAAGATGGGCAACTAATATATTAAAAGAGTTTTCTAAAAAAGGTTATATTATTGATAGAAGACGTATGGAAAATGGTGCTTTTTTTGATGAAGATTATTATGATTCATTATTAGCAGAAATAAGAGAAATAAGACTATCCGAAAGAAGATTTTATCAAAAAATAACAGATATATATGCAACTAGTGTTGATTATGATTCAAAAGCACCAACAACGATTAAGTTTTTTAAGAAAGTACAAAATAAAATGCACTATGCTATTTCTAAAATGACTGCTCCAGAGATTATTTATAATAGGGCTGATTCTGAAAGAGAATATATGGGATTAACTTCATGGAAGAATTCACCTAAAGGTAAAATTTTAGAAACGGATGTTACAATAGCTAAAAACTATTTATCAAAGGAAGAATTAGAAAGCTTAGAAAGAATAGTATCGGCATTTTTAGATTTGGCAGAAAACAGAGCTAAAAGAAATATTCCAATGACTATGGAAGATTGGTCAACCAGAATTGATAAATATTTACTAGCAGATGATTTAGACGTTCTAAAAGATGCTGGAAAAATTTCTCATAAAATAGCATGCGATAAAGCGTTAACTGAATTTGAAAAATATAGAATAAAGCAGGATCAATTATATAAATCGGATTTTGATTTATTATTAGAAGAAGCCAGTAATGACAAAAAAGAGTAAATTCGATTTTACCGAATACTCATAAAAATAAAGGAGTTGAACTTTATGAAAAACAAAACAAATATTAACTGGGGAATGGGACTCTAGTGAGAAAAACACACAAACCCTTATAGAATAAGGGAAGTGGCTAAAAAAGTTTTTACACTTTTGATAAAATTAAGAAGGTGATTATATGAAAGATTTTATTTTTATAATTGGTCCAAGTGGAGTTGGAAAGACCACTCTTGCTAAAGAGTTATTTAAGCATTATAAAGGTGTGTATTTTGAGCAAAATATGATTCCTGAATTTCATATTTCAAATAATGTTGATGAGGGGAAATATGAAGAAGAAGTTCTTTGGGAAAGTTCAATTGAATTATTAAAATATTTTTATAATAAAGGACTTAAAAATGTTATTGCTTTAGACTTTAATGACATAAGAACAAAAGAAATACCGATAATATTTAAAGGTAAGAATTTTATTACCTTAAAGTTAATATGTTCTGATTATGAACAAATTAAAGATCAAATGATATCTCGTGGTAAAAAAGGACTAATTGATTTAAAATTGCTTAAAATATCATGTGAAAAAATTACAAATAGAGAATTATTACCCAATGAAGTGTTATTAGATGTAGCTGGGAAATCAGCAGAAAAAGTTTTGAAAGAAGCAATTAATATTATTGATAATTATGAAAGTAAAATGGATTATACTTATATTGAGCCATCTAAAGAATTATTTTATTCATGGGTTCAAAGTGATGGTTTAAGGGAGTGAAATAATTATGGAAAATTACAATGAAAAAGTTGTCAAATCGGGTATACAGTGGGAAATGGGGCTCTAGTGAGAAAAACTCGCAAACCCTTATAAAATAAGGAAAGTGGCAAAAATAGTTTTTACACTTTTAATGAAAAATAATCAAAAAAGTCAAAAGTTTTTACATTTTTGAAATAAATAGAAAGGAAAAATATGGAAGAAATAATTTTAGTAAAACCAACTGATGAATTTGAAAAACAAGTAATGGAGTATAGACAAGCATTTATTGATAATAATCAATCATTTGATGGTTGCGCCGGTCTAAAAGAATGTGAAAGTTATCATGAATGGTTAGATTTTGAAAATAGATTGAAGAAGAACTTAAAAGAATCCTATGTGCCCTCAACTGTATTACTTGCAATTAGAAAAAAAGATAATAAGTTAATTGGAATAATTGATTTTAGACATAAACTAAATGATTTTTTATTTAATTACGGTGGGCATATTGGTTATAGTGTTTCAATTGATGAAAGAAAAAAAGGATATGCAAAAGAAATGTTAAAGCAAATGTTATTGATATGCAAACAAATGGGAAATGATAAAATCTTAGTTACGTGTAATAAAAATAATGAAGCATCTAGAAGAACGATTGTTTCTAATGGAGGAATATTAGAGGATGAAAGACAATATAATGAAAGCCCGGATAATTCAATAATTTTACAAAGATATTGGATTAAATTATAAATGGTTAAAAAGGAGTTGAATTACATGGAAAACAAAACAAACATTAACTGGTTGAGATAGATTTAGTCTAACCTTTGCTCAAACTCTTATAAAATAAGGAAAGTATGGAATTAAAATTTTATATAATTTTCTTGAAATTAATAAAAAATGAGTAAAAATGTCAAAAAAATGGTCAAAAACGGGTATATTTCAAAGGGTGAGATGGGAGCGTCTAACCCCTTTGAAAATACAATAGTATAATTTCAACTATCCAGTATTTCTGGATAGTTGAAATTAAAAAGTGAAACTAAAGATAATAATATATAGAAAGGAGAGTATATGACTAGACAAAATGAAATTTTAATATATGAAGATAAAGATGGTTTAACAAGAGTAGATGTTAAAATTGTTAATGATGATGTTTGGTTCACAAAGTATTAAATAGCTGATATTTATAAAACTACGAGACAAAATATTGAATAACACATAGAGAATATTTATCTTGATAATGAATTGCAAATATCAACTTGCAAGAAATTCTTGCAAGTTCAAAAAGAAGTAAAAAGAATTTAAAAAGGGCAGATAAAATTAAAGTTATATATAAGATAAAAGCTTATTAATTAAAAAGTCAACTGCTTCAGCAATATCTTTTAAATTATAATTAAGCTTTAATAATTGTTCAATTAACATTCTATTTTCAATTGTTAACCTTTTCTTTTTCGTTATTATCCTCCTTCCAATTATTAATATGAAAACAATTGATTAAAAATATTAAATATTATTCAAAGACTAAATGTAAGTTCGTAAAATTATTAATTTAAAGTTACATTTACCTTTTGAAGTAACATATTTCTATACACAGTTTGACATTTTATAAAAAAATATTATAATAACTAACAATTACTAGATATTTTGGAGGGCGCATATGCATAAAACCAAAATAATAACGAGAGTAATAATTGAAGTGGTAACTTATTTTTAAAATAAGGTTATTACTTTTTTTGTTATTGAAAGGAGATTATGGATAAATTTAAGTTAAAAATTGAAGACAAACAATTATATTTGTTTTTGGATAATAATCAAATTGCAATGAACATAAAAGAAAATACTAATAAAATTACAAAAACAATTCCATGTGAAGTCATTTATATGGGACAAGTTACTGAAGTGGATATTTTAGAAAATTATATCCATTTGATAGATAGCTCAGTTTCAAAAATATATATTGATAAAAATAATAATACAAGTGTTATCATGTTACCTTCAAAAAAATTGTTTTTTCCAGATATTGTTTATTTAGCACTGTGTATGTTTGCAAATTTCTTTCAAAGTGAGAATAAATACTTTTTACAATCATCAGTAGTTAAGTATGATGATGAAAAGTCAATAATGTTCATAGGCGAACCAAATTCTGGTAAAACGACCTTGTCTGTAAAATTAGCACTTACTGGAAATTGGGACTTAATATCAAATGATAATGTGCTTGTCAAAATGAATGAAAAGAGTTTAAACAGTATAGCAGGAACCAAAAGTGTACAATTGCGGTTAGGCGGAATAAAAATGTTTTTTCCAAACTTACTACCTTTAATTAATGAAAAAGATAAATTAAATTCAAGAAATGAGTGGGATATTAAAATTTATATTGATCATATTTTAAAAAATGAAGGTGTTAGTTATGCTGACAAATCAAATATTTCAGATATTTATTTTATAAGTACAAACCAATCAAATACACTTTCAATACGTGATAGAGAGTTAATAGATAAGAAATTATTAATATATGAACAACTAACAAAACAAATTAGAAGCAATAGATATGTTTTTACAAGTTTAGCTTATCCTTTACCTTCTTTTGAAAATGAACAATATTTACTAGAAAGATATAAAATGGCTGAATCTATTGCTACAAATGTTGGAATCTATGAATTAAAAGGAGATGTTGATAAAGCTGTGTATCAATTAAGGAAGAAATATGAAAAATAAGAAAATAGTATTAACAACTTTAGTACCCATTAGTCATAGAACGTCCGAAGAAAATCTTGGATTAGGATATTTAAAAGCTTCTCTTGAAAAAAGAGGATATAATGTTACCATAATAGATGGTTGGTTGGGAGAACTTACACTTGATGAAGTTTATCAAAAAATAAGAGAAAATGAAGATTTACTATTTGTTGGTATTTCATCGTATATGCAAAACAATGAAGATTCAATAAAATTAATAAAAAAACTAAAGAAAGATGATATAAAAGTTGTTTGTGGTGGTTTTGGCCCAACTTTTTTTCCTGAGGTATTTCTTAAAGAAGGAGCAGACTTTGTCATTCGAGGTGAGGGTGAAATACCAATAGTAGAACTTGCAAATTGCCTTGAGAAAAATCTTTCATTTGAGCGAGTGAGGGGCCTATCGTGGTGCATTGGTAATAAATATTTTAACAATACCGCCTCAATGTTAGGAGATTTAGATATTTATCCTTTTCCCTCAAGAGAAACTATAAATCAAGTATTATCAAAAAAATCCTCAGTAAATATGGTTACTTCACGTGGGTGTAGTGGAAATTGTGATTTTTGCTCTGTGATAGCTTTTTTTAAGAAAAGTCAAGGAAAAAAGTGGCGTACAAGAAGTATTAAAAATATTGTTGATGAAATTGAAATTTTGTATAAACAAGGTGTTAACTTAATTAAAATGGTTGATGATAGCTTTATAGATGGAGATCGTAATGAAGATTGGTGCAAAGCTTTTGCTGAGGAAATAAATAAAAGAAATATAAAAGTAAGATTGAGAGGGCAAATTAGAGCAGACAAAGTAAGTGATGCGATATTGTATCACCTTAAAAGAGCAGGTTTTTTCTCTTTTGCTTGTGGTATAGAAAATGGATCTACAACAGCTTTAGCTAGAATGAATAAAACCGCAACAGTGCATGATAACGAAAAAGCCTTAGAGTTATTTAATAAGCATAATTACATTGTGCAAATGGGTTATATATTGTTTGATAGATTTACAACTGTAGATGAATTATGGGAAAATTATTATTTTCTCAAGAAGCATATGTTCACAGTTACAAAAGGTATTTTTTCTGAAATGTATTCTGCTGAAGGTACACTTTTAAACGAAAAATTAAAATCGAGTAATATTTTAATGAAGGGAAATTCTTTAAGCGGAAATAATACTTACCAAATAAAAGATAGAGATGCATCTATTATTTATACACAGTTAAAAGATTGGCACAAAAGTCATAGTTATATATATGATATGACAATTGATCCATTATCTGCTCCTAAAAATATCAGTAATGAAAGCATAGATACACTTTTATTAATCGCTAATGATTTAAAAAGAAAAGATTTAGAAGTATTTAAAAAGATTTTAATAGCCAGAAAAAAACAAGAGGATTTAAATATTCAAAACTTAGTCGAAACATCTCAAAGTTTTTATAAAGCCCATCATGATAAAGTGAAGAGTTTATATAAAAAAGAAAATTTAAAATATAATGCAGAATGTAATCCATTTATAAGATAAGGAGAAAGATATGATTAAAAATATAGGTTGGACATTAGGAAATGCTTGTCCATGTAATTGTAAACATTGCTATTCATTGCAAGTGAGAGAGCGTGGGCAGAATTTAGATATTAAAAAAATAGATAGAATTATTGAACAAATATTAAAACTTGATGTAGAAACAGTAAATTTTGGTGGAAATGAACCAATTTTTACAAATGGTTTGGATGCTAAAAAGAGTCTCTTGCCATATATTATAAAAAAATTATCAAACCTGGGAATCAAGACAGGCATTACAACATCAGGAATATCTTTAATAAATTTAAAACAACATTTTCCAGAAACACTAGAATTACTTAATGATGTAGATGTATCAATTGATTCTCCAATTGAAACTGAACATAATAAAAACCGTGGGCAAAATACCTTTAAGCTAGCAATTAAAGCTTTAAACATATGTAATGAATATAGTATAGATTGTTCAGTAGTAATGTGTGCAATGAATTGGAATTTTTATCCAGAAAAAATTATGAAACTACTAGAATTAGTAAAGAAATATAATGCAAATATTAGAATTAATATGTTAAAACCCACAGAAAAGGCTCATTTAGCATTGATGCCAAGTAAGAAACAAATTATAGAAGGTTATAAAATATTAATTAATTCTTGTTATACTCTAGATATGTCTGATCCCATATTAGCTGCTAAATTTAGTAATGATCATATAAAAGGTTGTTCTTGTGGAATATCATCTTTAAGAATAAATGGTATTACAGCAGAGGGAAAAGTACCTGTTTCCCCATGTGTATATATGCATCACTTTCAAGTTGGAGACTTACTTAAGGACGATATACTAGATATCATTAACTCAGAAAAGTTTAAGAGTTTTAAAGAAAGAAATACCAATTATCATAAAATTGAAGAATGTAAAGACTGTGATAGAAAAGATGTTTGTCGAGGAGGATGTGCAGCGTCTGCTTACTGGTACAACTATCATGTAAATGACGAAAAAAACATGTATAAAAAAGACCCATATTGTTTCTATGAACAAACAGATACTTTACCAAAACCAGAGTTTAGAAAAAGTGAATGCTTAGTACATCAAGATTATTTATGTACTTGGATAGGAAAAATAAAATAGTTTAAGTCTTGAAAAAAACATTTATATATGCTAAATATAAGAAAAGGAGAATATATTATGGCTAATTCAAAAAAAATAGATAATGCGAAAGATTTTTTAGGAAAGAAGGTCAAAGTAGAAATGGATAGACCTTTAGGGACCAAACACCCTAAGCATGGTTTTGTTTATTCATTAAACTATGGTTTTGTTCCTGGAACAATGAGTGCAGATGAGGAAGAACTTGATGCATATGTTCTTGGTGTTTTTAAACCAGAAAAAGAGTTTACTGGTAAGTGTATTGCAATTATTCACAGAACTAATGATAATGATGATAAGTTAATAGTTGTACCTGAAGGAAAAGAATATTCAGATGAACAAATAATTGCTCTCACAGAATTCCAAGAGCAGTGGTTTGAATTTGAAATCCTAAGATAAATGTATGATGTTATTATAAAAAATGCTTTTCTATTCGATGAAGTAAAAGAAGATTTTTTGAAGAGAGATCTTGCTATAAAAAATGGAATTATCGCAAAGATTGGTTTAAATCTTATTGATGAAAAGGCAAAAATAATTGATGCTGAAAATAAGGTGCTTATTCCTGGGTATATAAATACTCATATACATTTTGGTGAATATTTTGTAAAAGGTTACGATGGTAATTTATCGACCGAAGAATATATTAAATACACAGAAAAGTTTAATTATCATAATGAAAAGTATGCGGAACAAATTCGCCAAAATTCGACATTAATTACAGCAACTGAAGCGCTTTCTTTTGGTTGTACTACTTTAGTTGGTATTAGAGGTTGGAATTGTATAGATCAATTTGGAATAAGATTGTATTTTGGGTACCCTTTAATGAAGTCAAGGAAATTGAAAGGTTATTTGAATAATTTATATCAAAAATTTGAAAAATTAAAGTGTAATGAGTTACAAGAAAAGTATATTTTTATACACTCATTACAAATGGTTGACGAAAAAATACTTGAGGGATTAGAGAAATATTTAGAAAAGAACAAAGTAAAATTAGCAATCCATTTAAGTGAAACAAAAATTGAAAACTCTTACGCTAAAAAAAAATACGGTTTAACGCCAACGGAAGTTCTATTAAAATATAATTTATTAAGTCAAGATACTCTTTTAATTCATTGTTGTTATTTATCAGAACGCGATATAGAGATAATTAGTAACAAAAAAGCAAGCATCTGTTTATGCCCAAATAGTAATTTAAAGCTTGGTAATAATATACCAAATCCTTTAAAATTAATGTCTAAAGGAATAAATGTTTGTGTAGGAACCGATGGTATAGCTACAGATGAAAGTATGAATATTCTAGATAATTGTAAGACTTTAGCATTAAAATTTGGAATTAATACTAAAGTACTCTTAGAAATGATTACTATAAATCCTCAAAAATATTTAAACTCAAGAAATGGTTATATTAAAGAAGGTTATGAAGCAGATTTGTTAATATACGAACTAGACAATTACCAAATAACAAGAAATGAAACTTTTTACAATGATTTAATATATTCGTATGCGATAAAACCACAATATGTTTTTATAAAAGGAAAAGAAATTATAAGCAATTATAAAAATGTAAAAGTTCATCTTAACAAAATAAACAATTTAAAACTAAAAGGTATAATTATTTATAAATGAATATATAGTATTAAGAAAAGAAATAAAAATAGATTTAATTAATACTTTTCCTGGAATATAATCTAAAATTACCAATTTATAAATAAATAGATAAGAAATTAGTGAACTAAAATAAAAAAGTAGTTGGTAAATATGAAATATGTATATCATAGTAGTTATCATAGTGATTTAATAAGAAAAGTAAAAAGATGGGTAAGTAAATGATATGATGTGAATAAGTTTTTTGAACTTTATCCAGAATTGATTATTAAATATAATGAAGTAGTAGATGAATAATCTGCCTTTTTATATAATAGCAAAGTGATAAAATAAAAGTATATTATAAAATAAGAGGTGAGCTTATGGAACATGATTTAAAGTTATATGGTAAAAATTTTAGTAGAATGGAATCTGGTCAAAAAAATAGAGAGTATAGATTATATGATAAAAAAAAGAAGATTAATTAAAATTGGAGATACAATTAGATTTGTAAAACTTCCAGAGGCAGATAAATACATTTATGCAGATGTGCTTAATATTGAAGTATTTACAAATTGGTACGAATGTTATGCTAAATATTTTGAAGAAGACTTTAAAGACAGATATGACACTATTCAGGATGTTGTAGACGATACATATAACGGTGGTTACTATACAAAAGAGGATAGCGACAAATATGGATGCTGTTGCTTAACCTTATCTAAAGTTAGAAAAACCTAATAAAAAGGAGAGAAAACCTTATGAAAAATGAAGAAAATTTGTTCCTAAAATCGGGTATACAGTGTTCGATAAGAAAATACGCAACACATTTTAAAAACTCCCATAAAATAAGGGTAAAATAGGCATCGTGTAATTACATTTTTTTAATAAAAATTACTAAAATTAGCAAAAAATACCCAAAAATACCCCAAAAATAGCATAGTATTTAAGGGGTGGTGATTACGAGTAACACTTTAAAAAAAGAATATATATCAGATAGTAATATCTGATTTTTTTATGCAATAATTTAGGAGGGTTTATGAAAGAAGAAGTTGTTGAATTGAATGTCAAAGATATTTGTGATTTTCCTAAACATCCATTTAAGATAAATAACGATTTAAATTATGAAGAGTTAAAAAATAGTATTATCGAAAGTGGAGTATTAGTTCCTACAATAGTAAGAAAAAAAGAAGATGGAAAATACGAAATGCTATCTGGACATAGAAGAAAGAAAATTTGTGAAGAACAAGGGATTAAAAAAATCCCATGTATAGTTAAAGATATATCAGATGAAGAAGCTATTATATTAATGGTGGATTCTAATCTTCAAAGGGATAAGATATTACCTAGTGAAAAAGCAATGGCTTATAAAATGAAATATGATGCAATGAAATCTATGACACCATCGGTGTCAAACAAAAGAAAAGATGAAATATTAGGTGAACAAGTTGGAGAAAGTAGAGAACAAATAA
The DNA here is from genome assembly GCA_012799635.1 of Mollicutes bacterium. GTDB lineage: Bacteria > Bacillota_I > Bacilli_A > RF39 > UBA660 > UBA6448. The sequence goes on along the minus strand of JAAZKW010000002.1, from coordinate 7,376 downwards.
GAAGGTATATTAGATTAAATAATTTAATTCCTGAGTTATTACAGTTAGTAGATGATACTGTATTAAAAGATAAGAGGTCAGCTCTTACAATGGGATTAAGACCAGCTGTAGAATTATCTTATTTATCTAAAGATGATCAAGAACTTGTTTACGAAGAAATAACATATGAAGATTTAACTCCAAGTCATGTTCAAGCAAAGAGAATAAGAGAACTTGGTGAGAAAGGTGAATTAGACTCAGATATACTTGAGTCTATTTTTTTGGAACAAAAACCAAATCAAGCTAAAAGATTATCTTTTAACGAAGAGAGAATACGAAAAGTATTACCTAAAGATATTAAGGATTATAAGATCGAAGATTTTATAATAAAAGCAATCGAGAGTTATTCTAAGACACTCTCTAATGAAAGGGGTGATTCATATGATTTAGATATTTAGCACCCTACAATAATTATTCATTTTCTGATATTATTTTAGTAAGGGGTGAAAAAGAATGAAAAAAGTTATAATTAGCTTTGTCATTTTATTTCTTATTGCTTCAGGATTCTTAACTTATAAATTTGTATTTATGAGAAATAAAGATGAGAAAAAGCCAGTAGTTGATACTACAGTTATTGAATCAAATAAGGATTCAAGTGAAATGGAGGAAGAAGAAAATGAACCTATTACAGAAAATAATGAAAATGATAATGATATTGTTAAAAACGACAGCACTAATGATGATAGTACTAGTTCGAACAATATGGAGAGCAATAATGTTCGTAACTCTAATGTCGTAAAAGAAAATAAAACTACAACTAATGTTAAAATAGAAGAACAAAAGCAAGAATCAACTCAAGTACAACAGCCAGTAACTCAACCTGAACCAGAACAACCGAAACATGAGCCAACTGCTTGGGAAAGTTTAGGAATAAGTGAATATGATTATTATCATAAGCCAATGTGGAGTTGGGCAAGAGTAGATTATAAGATTGAAGATTATGGATCTTTTGATGCAACACATCAAGCTTGTATTGATGTTGGTTATCAATTAGAAGACATAATTAGTTTTTCGTGTACAAACATTAATAGTTATTCGGGTGCTTATTTAGGAGATATGCTCAGAGTAAAAAAATAATGAAAGGAAAAACAATATGAAGTCGAAAATATTTAAGTGTGCTATGATGAGCATACTTTTTTTATTGTCAATTTTTAATATTACAACAGTACATGCTGAAAAATATACTGGACAAGCTATATGGCCTAGTGAATATATCAGTAATATTTATATTAAAAAAGTAAAACCAGATGGTTATACAAAGTATCAACAAGCAAGATTTATCAGAAGAAGTGAAGATAATAAATTTGTTTATTGTTTACAACCATACACAGATATTGATAATAATTTACCTTATTATGATGTAATAAGAGAGGATTATGAAAGAGTTTTAGGTTTTAGTGAAGAACAATGGGAAAGAATATCTTTACTAGCTTATTATGGATATCAATATGACCAAAATGGATATAATCATAATGATCAAAAATGGTATGTTATTACTCAAGTTATGATTTGGAGAACAACAAATCCTGAATCTCAAATATTTTTCACAGATACTCTAAATGGAAATAGAATATCTAAGTTTGATAGTGAAATAGCAGAACTTGAAAGTTTAGTAGCAAATCATTATAAAAGACCACAATTACAAAGTGGATTAGTTGTACCTATTGGAAGTACAATTGAAGTCAATGATAATAATAATGTATTAAGTAATTATAAAGTTACTTCTACAGATAAAGTGTCAGCTTCAATTAATGGAAACACTTTATCAGTAACTGCAAATAGTATTGGTGAAGGTTCTATCACTTTTGAAAAGAAAGCAACTAAATATGAAATACCACCAATAGTATATTTCAGTGATCATTCACAAAATGTATTTAGAGTTGGTAACTTTGACCCAGTAGTAAGTAAGTTTACTTTAAAGGTTATAGGTGGAAGAGTAACACCAGCGAAAGTTGATGTTGAAACTAGAACAAACACTCCTCAAGGTGAAGCAAAACTAGGTGGAGCTGTTTATGGAATTTATAAAGTTGATGGTACTAGAGTAGGACAAGTTGTAACAAATGAAGATGGTAGAAATACATCAGATTATTTACCAGAACTTGGTAGATTCTACTTATTAGAAGAACAACCATCAGAAGGATATTTGTTAGATAGTAATAAATATTATTTTGAAATAACAGAGGATAATTTAAATCCTGAAGTACAAGTATTTGAACAAGTAATCAAAAGAGATTTTGAATTTACTAAAGTATATGCTAGTGCTGAAACACAAATAATGGAACCAGAAGTAGGTATCAAGTTTGGAATCTATAACAATAAAAATGAACTTGTTGAAGAAGTAACTACAGATTCACAAGGTGTATTTAGATTTACTTTACCTTATGGTACTTATACAATTAAACAATTAACTACTACTAAAGGACATGAAAAAATAAATGACTTTACTGTAGAAGCTAAAACTACAGGAGAAGTAGTTAAGAAAGTTATTTCAAATGCTCCAATTACTGCTAAGTTAAGAGTTGTTAAAATCGATTCTGAAACTAAAGAAGTAATAAAGAGAAGTAATATTAAATTTAAAATATTTGATGTTACAAAAAATGAATATGTATGTCAAACAATTACATATCCAAATAAAGAAACTATCTGTGTATGGGAAACAGACAAAGATGGTGAATTTACAACAGCTTATCCATTAATGACAGGAACTTATAGACTTGAAGAAGTTGATCAAGTAATTGACGGTTATTTATGGAATAGTCAATCTCATGAATTTTCAATTGATGAAGATTCTAATTTAAGAACTGATTCAGAGTATGGAATAATATTTGATACTGATTTTGAAAACACTAGAGTTAAAGGTGAAATTCAAATAGAAAAAACTGGAGAAGTTGCAGAACTTACTGAAAATGGTTTTGAATTTAAAACAGAATCATTAGAAGGAGTTAAATTTGGATTATATGCTTTAGAAGATATCGTATGGAATGGTAAAACAATTTATACTAAAGATTCTTTAATAGCAGAAAAAACATCTGATAGTGAAGGTAAAATTGTATTTGATGAATTATATCTTGGTAAGTATTATGTTAAAGAAATTGAAACATTAGATAACTATGTTTTAGATGAAAATACATATGAAGCTGAACTTGTATATAAAGATCAATATACTCCAACAATTTTCCATTCAGAAGCAATCTTAAATATTTTAAAAACTGGTAAACTTGAATTTACTAAGACAGATATTTCTGAGTCTAAAACACTACCAAATACCTTAATCGAAATCTATACAGAAAATGATGAACTAGTATTTAGTGGTAGAACTGATGAAGAAGGTAAAATTGTTATTGATAGACTTCCACAAGGCAAGTACTATATCATAGAAAAAGAAGCACCTGAGGGTTACAAACTTAATGAAGAAAAAATGCCATTTGAAATAAAAGAAAATGGTGAAATAGTTAAATCTACTATGAAAGATGAAGACATTACTGGTACATTAGAATTTACTAAATTAGATTTTTCAAATGATAATCCACTACCAAATACTTTAATTGAAATTTACAATGCTGATACAGATGAATTAGTATTCTCTGGAAGAACTGATGATAACGGAACAATTACTATAGAAAAATTAAAATATGGTAATTATTATATTTTAGAAAAGGAAGCTCCAGAAGGATATGAATTAAATCCTGAAAGAATGTATTTTGAAATTAGGGAAGATGGAGAAGTAGTAAAATCAATTATGAAAGATAAGCAAATAGTTAAAGTACCAAATACTGAAGCTGAAGATTATAAAGATTTATTATTTAGTGGAATTACTTTATTAGTTTGTGGAGCAGGTGTAATTATTTATGGAATCAAAAAGAAAAACAAAAAATAAGAGCTGGTTAATTGTAATCGGCTCTTTAATTTTTCTTACTGGTATTGGATTAATATCATATGATTATTTATCTAACAAAAAAATAGATGATCAAGAAACAACAATGTTAGAAGATTTTTACGAAGTAGAAGAAGAAATTGAATCTATAGAAGAACCTCAAGAAATAGAAGAAGTAAAAGAGCAAGTTAAAGTTAATTATATTGCTGTACTTAAAATTCCGAAAATTGGTTTAGAAAGAGGTTTAGTAGATCTAAATAGTTATCTTAATAATGTTAATTATAATCTTGAATGGTTAGATGGTTCATCTATGCCAGATCAAGAAAATGGCAATGTTATAATTGCAGGACACTCAGGTAGTGCTAGAATATCTTATTTTAGAAAATTAGATAAGTTAGTATTAGGTGATGAAGCTTCTATTATATATAATGGTAAAACATATAACTATAAAGTTGTCGACATATATGATATTGAGAAAACTGGTAAAGCAGAAATAGTTAAAGAAAAGAATACCACCACTTTAACATTAATTACATGCAGACATAATACTAATAGACAAATAGTAGTCATCTTTAAACAAGTATAATTTTTGCACAATATAATCTTATCTATATAATGCTATAATGTTTATGAGGTGTTATTATGCATAAATTCTTTGATTATTCAAAAGGTAAAGTTGATAAGAAAAATAAAGATAGAATAATCTTTATAAATAGAATGGCTCTTCTTATGCAAGAGTTTGAAAGTACAAGCCCAGAAATAAATGAATTAGTTAATTGGCTTTTTTGTAAATCTGAAGGAGTTCCATATCATGATTCTGATATAGAAGAAACTAGAGATTTTAATTTAGCACCAATTAAATGGTTAGATGATAAAAGAGCAATTAAACAAGTATGGGAAAATGATATGCATTTATATTCTTATGCCTTAATGTTACATGATTTAAATTATTGGATTAATAATGATATACTTACTGAAATAATTAAAGAATTATATTTTAGATTAGATTACTTAATTCACCCATATCAAGAAGATCAACATGATAGAGATTTAGAAGACATAAAGTATTTTATAGAATTTGATTATGTAGATAAAGAGCAATAGCTCTTTTTTTAATGGAGGTGAAGTATGAATGATAACTTAATTGATTTTCAAATACATGGTGTAACTGGATATACAGTTATGTCTAATTATCACTTACAAGACAGGAATCTTTCAATTAGAGCAAAAGGTTTATTATCATTAATGCTTAGTCTTCCAAAAGATTGGGATTATTCAATTAATGGTTTGGTAACTTTATCAAAAGATGGTAGAGATATGATTAAGAGTACTTTAAATGAATTAAAACAAGCTCAATATGTATCTATAGATGAGTATAGAGACGCAAATGGACATTTTAAGTATAAATATTCAGTTTATTATTTACCATATCCTAAATGGCTTGAAATGAGCAAATTAACCGAAGACGGCTTTACCACCTCGGTGAGACCGAATACGGTGCAACCGAAGACGGTGAAACCCAAAGAACAAAAGAATAATAATAAAAAAGATAAAATAGATAAAACACCAGAGGAATCTGGTGAGTCAATCAATCATTCAATTTTTACTAAAGAATTAATTAAAAGGAACTATATTTCAAAAGATGATAGTAGTTCTTTTTTATTTGATCAATTTTTTGAAGAATTGTTAGAGCAAGGAAATAACTTTAGAGATTTATTAATCATGACTAATTATGTTGTCTCAAGAATTAAAGAAAGAGACTTTAAAGATGAAGATGGAAATGAAATTAAAAATAAATATGGTTATTTCAAAAATGCTCTCATTGGAAATATAAGAAGATTCGAAAATTTAGAACACTTATATGAATTTGATGATGATGAAGAATATGATTGGCTAAACGATAATGAGGAGGATTATGAGTTATGAAAAATATAGAAGAAATTAAACTTATGGAAATTGAAGCTTTAAGTGATTTTGAAGATCATATAGGAACTCTTCTATCTGATATGGATATTTTTAGAGAATATTTAGATAAAAAAGATTTAAAGAAATTTAATAAATGTTATGACTATCTAGATAATCTTTGGGAAAAGGTAGAAGATATAATTGCAAAAATAAGCGATGCAGATGAACGAAATAGAGATAAATAAAATTGCTTATTGAAGGGTGGTGGTTCTATAGAGTGAAAACAATTCAGAATTAGTCAACTGAATTAAATAAAATGACTAAATATTTTGATTTATAGAAGGAGGAAAATTATATGTTAAATCAAATTGTTATTGTTGGAAGACTTACAGGAAATCCTGAAGTTGTAAAATCTGAAGAAGGAAAGGAAAGAAGCCAAATAACTTTAGCTGTACCTAGAAGTTATAAAAATGCTGATGGCGAATATGATACAGATTTTGTTGATTGCATTCTTTGGGGTGGTGTAGCTGAAAACACAGCTGAATATTGTAAGAAAGGTGACATAGTTGGAGTTAAAGGTAGAATTCAAACAAATAACTATGAGACTGAAGATGGAGAAAAGAGAAAATCAACTCAAATTGTAGCTGAAAAAGTAACTTTCTTATCTTCAAAAAAAGAAAAAGAAGACGACATTGAAAAATCTGATGATGAATTAGATATGTAGTCATATGAGAATAAAGCAAAGAAAAAAGAGTTAAATCGCCAGCCAGCAAAATAACTCTAGTGATATTATATCACTTCTTTGCTTTTTCTTTTTATATTTTTATGAAAGGACAAACAAAATGAACTTATTTTTAAAATTAATCAGCGATAGTGCTGGTGAAAAAATTAAACAAGAAAGAAAAGCATGGGGTATGTCTAAGAGAAGATTAGCGAAACTTACATATACAGATCAAGAAACTATAGAAAGTATAGAAAAAGGATATGTATGTATGCTTGACTTTAAATTATTAAGAAATATTTGCAAGGTATTACAAATTAGTATATTTGATTTTTTTACAAGACCAGTATCTAAAGAAGATATTCTTGCGATGGTATAAGGAGGAATATTTATGGGTAATTATTTACAAATGCTAAAAATTGAACACCTTGAAGGTGGAGGATATAATGTAGATTCAATTATTAAAGCAATACAAACTTTTTCTACTTGGGCTTTAAGAGTTGGAATTGCAGCTGCTGGTGTATCACTAATTGTTGGATTTATTTTATATGCTGTTGTTGATGTAGATAGAAAAGCTCAAGTAAAACAAAGAATAATTCAAACAATGTTTGGTATTGTAGGAATTATTTTAGCAATATCAATTGTAAATCTAATCATTGATTTATTCTAGGAGGTGATTTGAATGTTATTAAAAGCATTAGATTTATTAAGAACTCTTGGATGGGCATTAGTACATTTTATTTATAATCTAATTGATTCATTATTTGATATTTTAAAAGGATTAAATGCTTTTGATATAATCAATTCTGTTTCTGGAGATAATAACTTTATTACATT
>JAAZKW010000014.1 GCA_012799635.1 Mollicutes bacterium | reverse complement strand
GTTTTGGCATATTTTCTTCAAAATACTCCATAACAGGCTCTAATTCCTTAACTATTTGATTCTCTTCCTCTTCGCTTAAAACAGCTTCATCTAATTCATCAAAATATGCATTTAGCTGTTCTGATAACGTCTCGTGTGTATGCGAAGTCTGTGAGCTTAGAGAGTAATGCAGTTGAGAGTCGTGAGCGTAAGCGAACCCTCGAAACAAAATTACGTCCCGTCAGGTCTCTTAGCGAACAGATTTCGTATACACACTGTTAGGCGAAGCTCCTTCTTTTTTAATATTTTTTTATATAATCAAAATAAGAAATAAAGAAGCAGGAGAAAATTCTCCCGCCCAACTTAATTTTAACCTTTGTATTCAACCCAATTAGAACAGGTACTTGTAGGTGTTTTCTTCTGATTATTTATTGTACATAAATTACCATTAAAAAACCTACAATTTTTACATTGTTTCATCTTGAATCCCTCCTTTCTTGTTTTATACTTTATTTGGTCATAAAACCCAATTTGTTTTAAATTTTTTATCCTAAATATGACAAGTAACTATCCCCACATTCTTTCCATTTCTATCTTTCATTGCTTTTCATAGAGAAAGTATTTTTTGTTTCTCTAATTTATATTCATCTGCATCAATTAGACCTTCATCAAACAATTCTTTAAGCTCTTTTAACTCCGATTTTTTATCAACTTGAATGTTTTTATTTTTATGTTGTTCATTAGAATCCTGAGTTTCAATATCATTCAGCTTCAAAGTGTTATCCGTTTTAGTTAAAGTGTTCTGGTCAAGCATTTTTGTAACAAATTAACCTAATATTTTTATTTTATAACGAGCCTCAAAAGGTGTTTTATAATTATTGTAAGTATGAGGTCTTACATGGTTGTACCATGTATATGCAAAGTCTTCAATAGATTCATATAACTCTTTGTCTGTATGATAATGATGTAAATTAACGCATTCATTTTTTAATGTATTATAATAACGTTCCATAGGAGAATTATCATAAGGATAACCAGCTTTATTCATACTTTGAGTAATACCAACTGATTTACAAAATTCTATAAAATCTTTAGAAGTATATTGGCTTCCTTGATCACTGTGAATAATTAATTTATCTTTTATTTTAGGCTGTGATTCAATTGCTTTTTTTAATGTTCTTATAGCTAAATCGCTATCTATTTTTTTATCTGTAATACTTGCAACAATACTTCTGTCATAAAGATCTAAAATAGAACAATTGTAACGTTTTCTTCCATCTGAAAGAAAAAGATAAGTAAAGTCTGTACACCATTTTTGATTTTTTTTATCTGCTGAAAAATTCTGTTTAATTAAATTTTCAAATACTTTATGAGGTTTACATTTTTTATAATTTGCCTTTTTTCTACGCACTATAGCATATAAACCAAGTTCTTTATTCATATATTTATGAACAGTTAAAGCACTTAATTTTATATTTTTGCGTTCTAAAAACACACGCATACTTCTGTATCCGTTTACTCCTTTATTTTCATGATATATATTTTGTATTTCAATAAGTATTTTTTCTTTATTTGCATAATAATCTTTTTTTTTACTTTTAATATAATTATAATATGCATTTGGAAAAATATTCAGTCGACGCAATAGCCAACGCATACCAAATATTTTATGATTTTCTTGAATGAACCGATAAGCCACTAATCGATTTCCTTCGCAAAGAATGCCGCCGCTTTTTTTAAAAATAGATTTTCCTTTTTCATTTCTTCTAATTCTTTGCGAAGTCTAAGATTTTCCTTCATATAATCATAATCTTCTTTGGCTTTTTCATTTATTTGGCATTCATTACGAAATTGAGTTACCCAGTTTGAAATACTTGCTTTTGATACTTTATATTCATCTTGTAAGCTTTTTAAAGTACGTCCTTCTTCTAAATGAAGACGAACTATTTTATTTTTATATTCTGGTTCATATGGATAAGACATAATTCATTCCCCCTTTTATGATATTATTATATCACATTAGGTTCATCTGTTACAATATTATTATACCACAACTAAGCATCATTGTCTACCTCTAATCCATTTCTAGATAGCGTAAAATAATTGTAGGTATTTTTTCATCCCTCATTTATTTATATAGGGTGAGATAAATTTTTTAGTATATTTTTAGCCGAAATATTTTTACCTATATTAATAACAGGTATATTCCCTAATGTTTCTACTATTTTCTTACTGATTCTTTGAAGTTTTCTACCTTTTAACTTTTTTTCTTTTGAATTTTTCATATTTATACTTTCCATTATTTTTTTCAATTCCTCTCTTCCCGCTCCATTGGCTGTTAGCATTCTTAATCTACTCATTGCCTCCAATTATAAATGTCAAGCTTTTTTTGTACAAAAGTGATTAAATATTCATGTACAAGTTTCTTGCTTTTTAGATTCTGAAATATTAGATAAAGCCATTGCTGTTCTATATGATTTACCACTTATATTTACTATTGTTGAATGATGTATCAATCTATCTAATATTGCACTTGCAAGAAGCTTGTCTAAAAATATTTTATCCCAATCTGATAAATTTATATTACTTGTTATGATTGTGCTTTTACATTCATATCTTCTGTCTATTAATTGGAAAAACATCTTTGCCTCATGCTCTCCTATTGGTAAATATCCTATCTCATCTATTATCAGTAATTTATACTTGCTAAAATGCTTTATACGGCTTTCGAGCTTATGTTCTATGTAGGCTTTTCTTAATTGTTCTATTAAATCCTGACATTTTATAAAATAAGTGCTTATTCGTTTTTTAGCTGCTGCTATTCCTATTGAGGTGGCTAAATGCGTTTTTCCTACTCCACTGTTACCTATAAGCATTATATTACTATTATTTTCTAAAAATCTCAAACTTTCAAAATCTAAAAATTGTTGCTTATTTATCTTTGGCTGAAATTCAAATTCAAAATCTTTAAATTCTTTTAAATGGGGAAATCCTGCTACTTTTACCATTGCATTCCTTGCATTATAATTCTTTACTTCTATTTCTTTTGTTGTTAATTCATTCAATGCTTCTAATACACCTATTTCATTATTGTTTATTTTTTCTATATACTTATCTATGTTTAATTTTATTTGATTTAATTTTAATTCTTCTAAATTTTTATATAAATTCTGATAGTTGCTCATTAAAAACCTCCAGTTCTTTCAAATGCTTTATTGCCGCTTCCTCTAAATTTTCAATATTTTTAGATGTCTTTTTTAGCATTTCAAAATGGTCTTTTTCATGATAATTTATTTTCTTTTCACTTACGTTATGCATCGTTATTAATTTTGTATTAAAATATACTTGGATTTGACTCTCTATTACTTTTAATGTTATTCTTTTTCCTATATACTCTACTGGTACAGAATACTGTTTTTTATTGTAAGTAAATAATCCATCTGTATTTACTATTACTTGATTTGTTTTTATTTTATAATAAGACATTATCTTTTCATTTGGCAATTTTAATATATTTTCTTTTTCTTTTTTGTATAATAATATTGGTGGAATTCCCGTTCCTTGACATATTCTTGAATTCGCTTCTTCCTCTATGATTGATAATTTATTATCTAATTCTGTTAAGTTCTCTAATTTCCCATTATAGTTTAATATTTCCTCTATTATTCTCATTGGATTTTCTACCTTTGCTTTTGTATTTGGTCTTGCTCTCATACATGGTTTTACCTTAAAATTAAAATCTTTTGCAAATTGTTCAAATTTTATATTCACTTTCCCTTCTCTTTTTTCTGTCCTCGCTTTATCCATTATTGTTGATGCGTTATCTACTATTAATTCTTCTGGAACTCCTCCTATCCTTTCAAAAGCTGTCGTTAAAAAATCAAATAAATAATCCTGACTTGTTGATGGACATACTTTCCAAATCTTATATCTTGATGCTGATAATACTATACTTCCTACATTTATCAATATTTCACTTCCATCTTTAAAGGTAAATTTCAATTTCTCCTTCCAATCAAATTGGGCTTGTTTTCCAAATGGTGTTTCTGTTTTTACTGCTTCTTTTTTTGTCTTTGGATTAAAATATTCTGCAAATTCTTTATTCCTTAGTATATATGCATTGAAATTGCTCCTTGATACTTCTAAATTATGCTCCCTTTTTAAATATCTATACAAATGTATTTTATAATTAAACTTTTGGATACTATTTGCTCCTAATAATTCTTTGATTATTTCATAATGCTTATCTATCTTTGTTTTTCTTCCCTTTCTTTCTTTTTTTTCATTTCCTTCATAATACTTTTTTATTGTCCTTCTGTCTATTTTTAATTCTCTTGATAACTTGCTAAAATTCGGCTTCTCCAATTTATTTGCCTCCACTATATTTTTTAATTTTTTTAAATCTTCTTTATTTTTTATTTCTAATATCGTATCTATTTTTATGGTATATTTCAACTTCATCACCTCATAGATACTATATTATATTTCCTTTTATTTGTACATTCTTTTTCAATCACTTTTGTACATATTTATTATATCATTTATACCCTAAAAACGCTATCCGATAACGTTTCCACTGCAAACGACGCTCCTGAGCCTTACAGCTCTGCTGTCGGCGAAGGTGTGTCGTTTGCAGTGTGTTATCGGATAGCTTCTGCATTTTTCTTTGGCTTAGACCAGAAAACAGGACGTTTTCTGGTCGGTATATTCTTACTTGAAAATTATTTTTATCTACTTCTCAGACTCTTTCCATTATTTCCTTCATTTATTTTAAATTGACTTACTATATGACTTAGTTTATCTGTTTTTTCTTTTATTTTTTCTGCACTTTGCTCTATTGCTCTTTATTTTATTCTACACTTTTTCTATTT
>JAAZKW010000013.1 GCA_012799635.1 Mollicutes bacterium | reverse complement strand
TGTTCTTTCATAGTTAATATTATATTTCCTTTCATTATTTTCTTCCTTTCTAGGAAGATTATATTATATAAGACTGACATTTTCAAAAAACTAACTATACTGACATTATCATAAAACTATTACACATATGAATATTTTAATTTAAAGTTATTTCTAACACACTATTTTTATCATATATAGTGTTTTCTGATATACTTTGATTTGTTACATAACCACTACCATTTATTTGATATTGGATACCTGCTATCGTTACAAAACTCTTTACTTCTGAATAACTCCAACCAATCATATTAGGAATAATTACTTCCTTTGAATTAGTTATAATAAATACTTTTGTATTTGGTACTAATTTACTTTTTTGATTAGGATATTGATTAATTACATATGAACCATTACCAATAACAATGGGTTTTAAATTAATTTGATTTAATTCATTAACTGTATCATTAACATTTTTTGATATATAATTTTTTAACTTTATAATTTGAGTTTTACCTTCAATATTATTTGTTTTAGTAATATTTGCATACGATGCTATTTCATCAACAGCTTTTGTTACTACGTTAGCAAAACCTCTTTGAGGTCCTGCTATTCTTTGAACTGCAGAATATATTATATATCTAGGATTATCTTCAGGAAAGATTCCTACTATTGAATAAATCGTATCATAAAGACCTTTAGAATACTCTCCATTAACTACTAATTGAGCAGTACCTGTTTTCATTAACATTGTTACTGTATTAGGTCTCCAGTAAGTAGATAATCCTTCATAATTAGCACTATACATAAGCTTCTTCATTTTATCAGCAGTCTGTTTGCTAATTACTCTTCCTACTTCACTTCTTGCTCCCTCATAAGTTATATTATCATTTTCATCAATTATTCTTTTAACAATATATGGTTTTAACATAATCCCATCATTACAAATAGATGTAACAGCTTGCATTAGCTGAATTGGAGTCACCGTTAACCCTTGACCAAAAGCTGCATTTGCAAGCTCTGATTTATACCTAATATTAACTGTTCCTTCCAGTTCCCCAGAAAGTTCTATTCCGGTTTTTTTACCAAAGCCAAATAAATCATATTGATGAGTCAGTTTTTCAGCGCCAATACTTAAAGCAAGACGTGATGCCCCAACATTAGATGAATAAGCAAAACCCTTATCATAAGTTATTGTTCCCCACCCTTTTCTGTTTGCATCAGAAATAACTACATCGGCCACTGGTATTGATCCTGATTCAAAGGTAGCATTTCCATTATAACTTCCATCTTCCATTGCTGCTGACCATGAAAATATTTTCATAGTCGAACCTGGTTCATAAGCATAGGAAACTAAAGGATTTAAATAATCTTTTAAAGTATTTAAATTATTTGGATCAAAAGATGGATATGTGCTTGAGGCTACAATTTCCCCAGTCTTAGCATCTAACACTGACATAATTGCCCAATCAAAATTATAATTTTTAGAAAGAGTTCCTAAAGCATTCTTAGTAATTAGTTCTATATTACTATCTATTGTTAAATATATATCTTCTCCCTTTTTAGCAGGTACTTTCATTTCTTTACTATAAGGAAGCTTATATCCCCGAGCATCAGATTCATACTTAATATAACCATCTTCTCCAGATAATTCATTATTAAAATAACTTTCTATTCCAAGTTCTCCCTTTATTTGATTATCTTCCCCCTTTTTAGCATAACCAATAATATATGATGCAAAATCTCCCATCTTATAATATCTTTTAGTTCCTTCGATAAAATCTATTCCTGGTAAATTTAACAACTCTATTTGTTTTCTTACCTTTTCAGTTAGTCCTTTGCCTTTACTTCCAAATTCCACTTGATATAGATTTTCATTAACCAAATTCTTATTTAATTGTTCTAAAATATCTGCTTCACTCATTCCAATTATTGGAGAAAGTAATCTAGCCGTTTTTTCTTTATCAACAACATGATTTGGTTTATTAATATTCGTAGTTCTTTTAGGATTAACATAAGCAATTAAATCATATGAATTAACTGATAAAGCTAACACTTCACCATTATGATCATATATATTTCCCCTTGATGCATGAAGCGTTTTTGTCTTAGTATATCTTTTAGATGCCAATAACTTTAAATCTTTACCATCTACCTTTGAAGATAATGACACATATATAAGCTTACCAATAATTCCAAGCAAACAAAAAGTAACAATTAAAAAAGTTATAATGTCTGGTCTAACTGTTACCTTTTTTTTCATAATTACTTAACTACTAAAATACTAGTATTATCATAAGAAAGGCCATATTCATCTGCAATACTTTGAATATTTTCAAGTGATGCTAATTCATCTTTTTGCATTGATAAGCTTTCATTTTCTTCTTTTTGTTTTTCTATTTTATTTTTTAATGATTCAACATCATAGTTTGTTTTTGTAACCATATTTGATGTATAAACATACATTATTGGGATAAAAGCCATTAAAAAAAGAATAGTAAAATACATTAGTTTTTCACCTTTTAGAAGCTTTAATCTTTTTCCTTTCTTTCTAGCCATTTTAGATCCTTTCTATTATTCTTAATTTCGCACTATGACTTCTTGAATTTTCTTTTAATTCTTTTTCACTTGCTATTATTACTTTATGATTAATAATTTTTATCTTTGGTTTATATTTATCTGGAATCTCTTTTTCGGGAAGTCCTTTATATAAACTATTAATATCACTATATTTTTTAAATATCTTCTTAACTATTCTATCTTCTAGGGAATGAAATGTTATTACACACATTCTTCCCTTTTTATTAAGAAGATCTATTGCATCGGGCAATACTTTTTCAAGTACATCAAGCTCTTTATTAACTTCTATTCTAATTGCTTGAAATATTTGTCTTTCAGGATGACGTTTATAAAAATAATTAGCTCCTACTGCCTTTTTAATTATTGCCACTAGTTCTAAAGTACTATTAATTTCTTTAGCTTTTCTTTCTTCATATATTTTATTGGCAATAACTTTAGATAACTTTTCTTCGCCATATTCATAAAATACTTGCATAAGTTTTTCTTTTGAATAAGAATTTACAATATCTTTAGCACAAATCTTCCCATCTTTGTTCATCCTCATATCAAGCGGACCATCCACCATAAATGAAAACCCCCTTGATGAATCGTCAATTTGTGGTGAAGAAAACCCTAAGTCAAAAAGAATTCCATCTACTTTTGTAACATCCACGTCATTCAAAACATTTTTCATATTGACAAAGTTTTCTTTAAAAATTTGAAAGTTATCACGTATTGAAGATAAAACTTTTCTTGAATACTCAATTGCATTTATATCCTCATCGAAGGCGAACAAATAACCCTTTTTACACTTTTCTAAGATTTCCTTAGAGTGTCCAGCATATCCGACTGTAGCATCAACATATATACCATCCTCTTTAATATTGAGATTTTCTATTACTTCTTTTTTTAAAACACTATAATGATAAGTCTTCAAATAAATTCTCCGCAATATCTTCCATCTCTTTACTACTCTTTTCAATAAAAGTATTAAAGGTTGTTTCATCCCAAATTTCTAGGCGGTCATTTACGCCGATAATAACACAATTTTTGCTAAGACCGGCGTAACTAACCAATGGGGAGATAATGTTAATCCGACCGCTTTTGTCGAATTCACAAACAGTTGCACCTGAAAAGAAGGTTCTTATAAATACACGCGCATCCTTTTTTGTAAAAGGAAGAGCATTTAGTTTCTCTACAAGTTCGTTCCATTTATTCATTGAATAAATATATAGACACTTTTCAAGTCCCCTTGTAATAACAAAAGACTCTCCAAGCTCCATACGATACTTGGTAGGGATAACAATTCGGCCTTTATCATCAATACTATGATGATATTCTCCTATTAGCATTTAAATCCCCCACTTTCTACCACAGTGTGCCACTGTCTACCATAATATTACTATAGACATAAAAAAAAGTAAATACCTAATTTACTTTTTTCATTAATAAATGTAAAATATTAAAGATTTATTCTTCTTTGCTTCCGGTCGAGATAACCTCTTTACCAGCATAAAACCCACATTTAACACATGCTCTATGAGGACGAATTGTTGCCCCACACTTTTGACACTTAGTTAAAGCTCCAACTTCTTTCTTTAAGTGAGTTCTTCTCATTCTTTTTTTGGTTTTACTTGTTCTTCTAAAAGGAACAGCCATTTTATTCACCACCTTTGTATAGTTCTTTTAATTTTTCTAATCGAGGATCGATATAATTTTCTTCTATTACTTGCCAATTATTACCTTTTAGATTCTTAGCATCTGATTTTGTGAATCTAATTGGTACCTCTAGTACTATATTTTCCCACAAATACTCTTTTAAATCAAGTGTATTTTGGTTGTTTTCAACCACTTCATCTATTACTTCATCAAGCTTTATTTCAAATGGTTTTTCAATTGGTTCTAAAGTTATACTATCTGGTAAAATTAGGGTCCCTTTTACTAATACTTTAGATAAATATTCTTCAGCTTCATTTTGATATATATATCCCTTTACTTTTACATTATCAAGTTTTATTATATTACTGAGTTTTAAATATTCTTCTTCATAAGAAAACATTTCATTAACTTCTATTTTATCTTTATAATTAAGCTCATTTAAATCAATTTTCATTTATTACTCCTTTTTAAATAAAATTAAGAAAAGTCACATAGATTTTTCTTATTTTACATATTAATTATACTTTTTTAATATATAAAAAGCAACAAATATAACAAGGAAAAAGTGAAGACTTTTAAATATTTCTTCACTTTTATTATAATTTGTAATTAAAACTTACAACTTATTTTTCTTCTTCCTCTTTTTTATAAAGATAAACAGTATTTATACTTCTGTTATTTGAAACAACTACTTCAGTATGTGGAGGTTCTGGATCTTCAATTGTACCTTGTCCATAAGTTACATAATGTACTTGAATTACATTTTTCTTAGGATCTTCGCTTACTATAAGCGGACATCCTATTACTTTGTTAAGTATATAACCTTCAATTAATTTATCAGGATATGTACTTATTTCTTCTCCATATATTGCTGTTAAATTTTCTGTTAGGGTTTCATCTATTACTTCATCAAAGTAATATTCTATTGTATATCCAAAAGTATCTTTTACATAATATACTTTAATAACATTATTTTCTGCTACTTCTGTGATTGTAAGTGGAAGACCTTCTTCTTTATCAAGTTTATAACCTGTAATATTTTTATCAGTATATGTATCAATTACATCTTGATATGATGCACTAGATGTCTCTGTCTTAGAACTATCTATTAAATTATCATAGAAGTAAAATACTTTAAATTGATATGTATTTTTTACATAATACACTTTAATTACATTATTGTTTTCAACATTACCAACAACAAGTGGTAAGTTTTCTGTCTTATCTAATCTATATCCAGTAATGTTTTTATCAGTATATGTTGATATTACATCTTGATATAATGCACTAGATGTCTCTGTTTTAGAACTATCTATTACATTATCATAGTAATATTCAATTCTATAAGCAAAAGTATCTTTTACATAATATACTCTAATTACATTATTAGCTGCTACCTCTGTGATTGTTAAAGGTAAATTTTCTTCTTTATCAAGTTTATATCCTGCAATGTTTTTATCAGTATATGTTGTAATTTTACTATTATATAATGCTGTGCCATTTTCAGTTTTAGAACTATTGATAACGCCATCATAGTAGTATTCTACTGTATATGCAAAGCTATCTTTTACATAATATACCTTGATCACATTGTTAGCTGTTACTTCTGTGATTGTAAGTGGTAAATTTTCTTCTTTTTCAAGTTTATAACCTGTAATATTTTTATCAGTATATGTTGTAATTTTACTATTATATAATGCTGTACCATTTTCAGTTTTAGAATTATCTATAACACCATCATAGTAGTATTCTACTGTATATCCATAAGTATTCTTTACATAATATATTTTGATTACGTTATTAGCTGCTACTTCTGTAATTGTTAAAGGTAAGTTTTCTTCTTTTTCAAGTTTATATCCAGTAATATTCTTATCAGTATATCCTGTGATTTGACTTCCAAATAATGCTGTACCATTTTCAGTTTTAGAATTATTTATAATGCCATCATAGTAGTATTCTACTGTATAAGCAAAGCTATCTTTTACATAATATACTTTAATTACATTATTTGCTGCTACCCCAGTTATTGTAAGTGGTAGATTTTCTGTCTTTTCAAACTTATATCCAGCAATATTCTTATCAGTATATGTTGTGATTTGACTTCCAAATAATGCTGTACCACTTTCAGTTTTAGAATTATTGATAACACCATCATAGTAGTATTCTACAGTATATCCAATCATATTTTTTACATAGTATACTTTTATAACATTATTTGCTGCTACTGCTGTGATTGTAAGTGGTAGATTTTCTGTCTTTTCAAACTTATATCCATCAACATTCTTATCAATATATGTTGTAATTTGACTTCCAAATAATGCCGTACCACTTTCAGTTTTAGAATTATTGATAACGCCATCATAGTAATATTCTACTGTATATGCATAGGTATTCTTTACATAATATACCTTGATTACATTGTTATCTGGATTAGCACCTATTGTAAGTGGTAAGTTTTCTTCTTTTTCAAGTTTATATCCCGTAATATTTTTATCAGTATATGTTGTAATTTGACTTTCGAATAATGCCGTACCACTTTCGGTCTTACTAGTATCTATAACACCATCATAATAATATTCTACTGTATATCCAAAAGTGTTTTTTACATAATATACATTAATATAATTTTCAGCAGGATTAGCACCTATTGTAAGTGGAATCCCATTAACATGACTTAGTTTATAACCCGTTTTATTCTTTTCTTCATAAGTTTCAATAACATCAAGATAATAAGCAGTTTTATTTTCTGTTGCTGTAGTATCTTGAACATTATCATAATAATAATTAACTGTGTAATTATATTGTCCCTTTTTATAATATACTTTTATAACATTGTTATTTTCATTTTCACTTACTGTAAGTGGGAAATTTTCTGTTTTTTCCAATTCATAACCAGCTATTAATTTATCTGTATATGTATTAATTATGCTGCCATATTCAGCTGAACCAGTTACTGTTAAATTATCATTTTTTACATTGTCATAATAATATTCTACTTTATATCCAAAGGTATCTTTTACATAAACTACATTTAAAACATTTCCTGTTTCAACAATAGTCATCTTTGGAGCTTCGCCAACAAATTTATATCCAGGTGGTATATGTACTGTTGTATCAGCAGTAATTTCTTCACCAAGAAATGCCTCGCCTTCTTCTTTAGTTATAAAATTTGAAGAACTAATGCTATCTTTATAATAATTAATTACATAATTATATTTGTTTTGAATCCAATATACTTCTGGATTAGTATTATAATCAATAGTTTGATTTACATTATTATAATCAGTATATGATAATGTAAAACCATCATTAGTTGGATACCAACCAGTTGGTGAATTACCATCAATAGTTATTTGAAGTGAACCTACTGATTTCCATTCTTCAGTTATATCACCCTCAAGCGATAATGTTCCACTTCCGCTTGTGATAGTAAATGCCGAGCCAGCATTATCAACAATTGTTGGATTAACTCCTGCAGCAAATGTAGAAATTTGTGTTGCAATTGCTATAAATGCAGCAGACACTTGTTCTGGACTAGCTGCAAAATAATTTTCTGGTTTTGATGCTATATTTTTAAGTACAGTTTCAGCGGTTCCACCTGGAGTTACTGAATAACCTAAAGTGTATACATCTACTCCAGCATTTTTAATTAAATTTGCTTCGCCATAAGCTTCTTGAATAGACTCCTCACTATAGCCATTACCTGGACCTTGAGTTTTACCATTATCATCATAATAGAATGTTGGCTCACCATCTCCAATAAGAACAACAAATTTTGCTGCATTTGATGGTATTGAAGTATTAGATAAAAGAATTCTTGCTTCTCTTAAACCAGCTTCAACATTTGTTCCACCTTCTGCATCACCAAAGTTTACGTTATTAAGATTGCTACTTGCAAATCCTCTACGCACTTCAGCATCATCCCATGCCTGATTTGGATACTTATCACCTGCAAACGTTACCAAAGCAATTTGAGCAGTTGGAATTTCTTGAAGTAATGTAGATGCAAAAGTCTTAGCCCCGTTAACCGCATTTGTCCATTTTGGATTTCCTGCTGTATTTCTCATTGAGCCAGATGTATCCATTACAACAACAGCATAAACAGGTCTAACTGAAGTTTCTTGTACTTTTTTACCACGTACTTTAAACTCAACATTATAAACACCTTCAGTTGTTGTTTTAGATACTATCTTTTGTACCTGTACATCACCAGGGTTAGTAAATGAACCTTCAGTAATAGTTGCGCTATCTCCTACTGTATCAGTTTGAGGATTATAAATTTGTCCCTTTTCTGCAGTAGTAGGCTTTGCAGCAAGTACCATTAAAGGCTCAAAAACGTTAAGCATTAACGCAAATACAACAAGTATTTTAGTTAACTTTAATAAATGTTTTTTCATTAATAAAAGCCTCCTTTTTATTTAATTAATGATTTATATATCAAAAGTTAGATATCACCATTAACTTCAAAATTGAGGCTTATTTTTAATAATAATCCAAAATCCCCTGAGAAGTTAAGGCAAAAATACCCAACTTGTTAGTTACTTATTTTACATTTTTCTGCATATTTGTCAAGTAAAAACGTATTTTTTTATTAAAAAAAGATAAAAACCCGGTTTTTATCTTCATAATTTGATTAAATTCATTAAATATTCTTGTTGTTTTTATTATATTATTCCTTAATCTTTTTAGCTATAACTAAAAAATATTTCTTTTGATAATTTTTATACTTCTTATTAGTAGAACAAGTTTGAATTATTAATATTTCATCTTTGGCATTTAAACTATCTAATTTATAAAAACTTTTACTTAATAAATAATCATAATGTTCCTGCAATTCTTCTTCATCTTTAAAATCTAATTTCATATAAGTCCAATCATTAGTTTCAATAGTTGATCCAATTACTTGATATTTCTTTTTCTCTTTTTCTGTTTCTAAATATATATATGGATTTTTAAGGGCATAATCCTTATTCTCATAATTTTCTATTATCATAATTGGAATTGTAAACGAAGGAGAACTATGACCATATATAAGGATCTTTTTAGTATTTTCAATATCAATACGGTAATCAATAAATACTGAGCCAATAATATTTTTAGTTTTATCTGGTAAATGATTTAAATAATAACTATTGTCAGTTCCTTGAACTATGACCGAAGAAAAGGAAGTGTTTTCTATTGAAAGCATAGCTTTAACATCATCATTTTGATATTTATCTTTTAATGATGTGATTTGTTCTTCATATTTTTCTTTTTGAATTATTTTAGGTTCATTAATTATAATCGGTTTTTTATCAATTACATCAAATGAAATATAAAAGGATATCAAAAAGAAAATAATAACAATTAAAAGCTTAGTTTTCTTTTTCATATCCTATTTCCCCCTTTAAATGTCTTATATTATACACATTTTTTAAAAAATTACAACTCTTTATAAAAAAGTTCTTCATAAACTTCACTAAAATTGTTAACCATTCTAACTACAATATTATCCAAAACTTCAATAGGAACTCCTATTAAATCATTTTCATTTGCTTTAGGAATAAATATTTTTTGAATTCCACTTGATGACGAAGCTAAAATCTTTTCTTTTATTCCTCCCACAGGAAGAATATCTCCTTTTAAGGTTAACTCTCCAGTAAAAGCAACATCCGAAGGAATTAATTTTTTCTCAAACATTGATAATAAAGCTACTGCTATTGCAACTCCTGCTGAAGGTCCCTCTTTTCTTTTAGCGTTTTCTAAAAAATGAACATAAATATCAATATTATCTTTTTTTATGTCATATTGACTTAATAAAAAACCTAAAACTACTTGAACACTTTCTTTTAAAATATCGCCACTGTTACCTGTAACAATAACATCACCTTTACCAGATGCTTTAGCAACCTGAACATGAGATACAAGTCCACCACTATTTATACAAGCAAGAACATTAGCTATTCCAAAGTCTCTAATGTTAGGTAAGAAATTAGTTTTCTTTAATCCCAAATATTTATTAACAAGTGCTGTTGTAATACTTTTATAATCAGAATCATATACACATACTTTTCTAATTAACTTTTCAAGAATTTTTTTAAGCTCTCTTACCCCTGGTTCTTTTGTATAATTTACAACAATATATTCTATTACTTCTTTATTTATTTTTAAATCACTTTTATATTCTTCAAAAATATCTTTAACTAAATAATTTCTTGCGATATCAATTTTTTCATATACAGAGTAACTAGAAAGCTCTATTATTTCCAATCTATCAAGCAAAGCTTCGGGAATATTTTCCTTACTATTAGCTGTTAAAATAAACATTACATTAGAAATATCAAATGGTTCTTCAATATAATTATCTGTAAATAAGTGATTTTGTGTTTCATCAAGAATCTCTAACATTGTAGAAGCAGGATCACCTTTATAATCTTTAACCATTTTATCTACTTCATCAATTAATATTAAAGGATTTTTACTTTTACATTTAAGTATTCCTTGAATAATTTTACCTGGAGCTGCTCCAAGATATGTTCTTCTTGAGCCAATAAGTTCTGTTGAATCATTTAAACCACCAACACTTATTTTATAAAAATTTCTATTCAAAGCAGAAGCTATAGACATAGCTATTGATGTTTTTCCTACCCCTTGTGGTCCAACAAAACATATTATCGGTGATTTTAATTTAGGATTCTTATTTTTTAGTTCAACATATTCTAAAATTCTTTCTTTAATATTATCAAGACCATAATGGGTTTGATTTAAACTATTTAAAATTTCTTTAGAACTAGTAGTTTGCTTTACTTCTTTATCCCAAGGAAGATTAATTACGGTATCCAAATAATTTTTAATAACAGCAGCTTCAGGGCTATATTCAGAAGCTGAGGAAAGTCTGTGAACTTCATTATAAAGTTTATCTTTAGTTTGTTTATTAACTTTTAAAGTATCAATTAGTTCATTATATTTAAGAACATCCGATTCTTTACTTAACCCAAGTTCATTATTAATCTCTTTTAATTTTTCTCTTAAAATATATTCTCTTTGACTACTTTCAAGATTTTGTTCCAATTTTTCATTTAACTCATCATCAATAGCATTAATTGATATTTCTTCATTTAAATCATCTATTAAATTTGTTGCTCTTATTAAAGGATTAATACATTCCATATATTCTAATTTTTTATTAAAACTTAAGGGAATAAATGAAGTAATAATATCGGTAATAATATTTAAGTCTTCGTTTTTTTCAATCGAAGATACAATACTATTACTAACCGATTTATCTTTACTAATATACTCTTTTACAAGAGAAATTAATTTTCTTCGAATGCTTTTTTCTTTTGCTTTATCAAATAATGGCAATTCAACTAACGATATACTACATTTTAAAATATTAGTCTCAGGATTTTGATAATATTTTTCTATTCTAACACGCTCTTTACCTCTTAAAACAACTCTCATTTTGCCATTAGAAAGTTCTATTTTACTTTTTATATTTGTAACTACACCTATTGTAGGAAGATCTGCTATCGAAGGTTCTGTTTCAGCCAAAGATCTTGGCGCAATAATTAAAACTTCACTATTACTATCCTTAGATGCTACTTTAATAATCCTTTTAGATAGCTCATTAGATAAATCAAGTTTAAGCTCTTGATTAGGAAGAATAATTAACTCATGTAAGATAAGAACTGGAATTTGATTATTCATAACGCGCCTCCCTGAAATTAAAATATATTATAAATTTTATCTTGGCGCTTGTAAAGATTAAAGACACTTTCTTTACAATAAAAAACAGCTTTTTAAGCTGCGTCTTTTATCTTCCTAACTCGTCCTTTTCCAAAGTTCAATTCTTTATTCATATCAAAATAAATATTTCTTGCTGCTAAGTATGAAAGCTTTCTACTTATGCTCATTGCCTTTCCAATATTTTTGCTTTGAATTGCATTTCTCATCTCATTAAATAATTCCGGAGCATATTTATTAAATGTATTTAAAAAAAGCCCTTTGATGTCATTTTCATTTAAACACTCTTTTAAGATTGTTTCGATATCAAGAGATTCTTTTTTTGTTAAAACATCATATCTATATCTCTTGTTATTAATTACCCATAGTCTTCCTGCCAAATAGTTGTCGTCAGTAATATTAGCTTTTAATATTAAATCATAAAGTTCTGCTTCAGTATAGTTCCTTGTAAAAAAATCGATTGCTTCAATAGCATCATATCTTTGGGGATTATCTTGTTGTCCTGCTATTACATTAATATCAACAGTTGCAAAATCTCTTACTCTTCTTTCAAGTGCTAAATTATAAGGCATATTTTCTTTATCTTGCATATTACAAACCTCCCTTTCTTATCAGGATGAGTATCGTAACATAACTGACCTATTAATGTCAAGAACATTATTTTTTCTTTCTGGAAAAGGTAGTATAACAAAGCATACATTCTCCTTTATCATTAACTATTTTCTGATTCTCTTTGGGATTGTGGTTTATGTTAATAGCCTTGAGTATTTCTCCACGTAAAATTAAACTATTAAATTCTTCTTTTAGTCTAAAAAGAATATCACTTAACTGTTCATATATAATATTACCTATATGAGGAATTATTTTCCATGCACACAAATAAACAAAACCTTCTACATCAACAAAAAAGTATGGGTTATTTGTTGTATTTTCATTATTCATACAATTTCTTTTTTCAACTTTATTATCATCTAAATTTCTAGCCCTTCCAATTTCAAGAGCTTTATTTAAAATTAAATATTTTATTTTTGGAGTATTATTATCCTCATATTCTTTAATCTTTCTTACCTTTAAAAGATCAACACCTCCTTGTTGATGAAAAGGATCATCAGAAAATACAATACTATTAACACCAATGGTCTTTAAATATGTTAATACTACTTTTATATCTTCCTTACTATATATATATTTTCCATTTGATTCTAATTCAATAATAACATCTGGATAATGCTTTCTAATTGTTTTTATAGCATAAAAAAGTAATTCTTTTTCACAAAAAACTTCACCTCCAGTCAACACCACTTTACGTGTATTTAATGGAAGCCTCTTAATAATAGTTGTAATATTTTCTTTGCTCATTGTTCTTCCGTTTGAAAGATGACTACAAGACATATAACAATGAGGACAACTTATATTACATTTTTCTGTTAAAACAATATTAAATGAATACATAACTTTTCCTAATAAGTTAAATAAAACTCAACATCATCTAGGTCATCAACAAGAACAAGTTGAGCTTTAATCATTTCTAATACTTGATTGTCAAATATTGAACAACAAGAAGAACAATTCTTGGGAACGATATTACGAATATAATTGGCATGTTCATTATGCATTATATCTTCAAGCTCATTTATATTTCCCCTCATTTTACCGTAGTGGGAATTATTAATATCTTTAATTTTTTCCCAATGAGTGCAAATCACTAAATTAGGACCATACAAAATTGGTGATACAAGTGAGCTATAACATTGACTAGGTTTAGTAAGATCCTCAAGTTCACGATGATAATACATATAATCAAGCTTATGAGGAGTTTGGATATGCATTAAGCCATAATCTTCATAATTTTTATGTAAGTGGGTTAATTCATCAACCGTTTCTTGAGGTATTCGATATTTTTCTATTTTATCACCTAAAGGAATTAATATTTTAACTATTTGAAAACTATCAGCGCCAATTTCTCCAAGTTTCTTAGCAGTTTTTATATAATATCCTTCATTTTCCGGTCTCATACATGCTCTTGCACCAATCATTAGTTTGTCTTCTCTATTATATTCCTTTCTTTTTTTAACTAATTTTTCAATTAAATTCATAGCATCATCATATGTAAATTTATTATCAGATACTTGATTAGAATAAAGAGAATAAGATTCATTATTAATGCCTGGTAAACTAATTCTTATATAGTAAGCATATTTACATAACGCATCAATCGTCTTTTCATCTAACATACTTCCAGAGGACACATAAACACACTTCATATTACATTTTGTTGCTGCATATTCTATTATTCTTGCCCTATGAGGATACATATCGGGATTTCCTTCACCAGACATCTCAAACCTTACACTATCAAGGCCTCTTTTTTGGGAATACCTTGATATTTCCTTTAAAGTCTTTTCATAAGTTTCAATATCATATGTAGTATATCCCAAATTTTTTTGAGCCCATTGCCTTGTATCAATAGCTAAACAATCCTTACAATTAAAATCACAAAAATTATAATCATGAGAATCTAATGACATAATTGGTAATGATGGAATCTCCTTTTTCATATATTTTTTCATAATTCTTGCATAATCTAATATACTAAGAGGATAATAATGTTGATTTTGAATCATATTTAACTCTAATATAACTCTATTTGTCTTCTTATATACTAATACTAAACTTTTCGCTTTAATTTTCTTTTCTTTCTCTGATAAATCATTAATGCCTTTTTTAATATATTTATTTTCAGTTTCTTTTATTTTTAAACTAGCAAGTTCATAAACTTCATTTTCGTCTCCTAATACAAGTTGCATAATAATTTTCCCTTTCTATAATAAAGATTTTAAATCCATATTAATATATTTATTACTTTTATCTTTTATTTCTTTTAATAGTTGATTTTTTACTTTATGGGCAAGCTCATATTTTTCTTTACTTATTAATCCAGATTGTAAAGCTTCTTCAAGCTCATCTTCATCAAGAACCTCTACTTTGTCTTTAACAATCGTTATATCAATATATAAATCATCATAATATGGAATCCTACATTCCTCATCCATTCCATTATTTAAACTAATATCAATATAATATTCTAGAATTTCTTTGTTTTCATTAAAATATACTCTAAGTGAATAATTTTCATTCTTTGGAAGCAATTCTAAAATATAATAACCCTTATCCATTACCTTTAAACCATTTGTTAGAATAAATGGTTTAGTTTCAATTAACTTTTTAACAGCTAAATAATAATCATCATTTGATAAATCAAATTTTATTTCATATTTTGTAACATCTCTTAAATATGTTTTACTTAATAATTTTTTCTTCATCTATATCCTCTTTATTTAAAATATTGATTAATATATTTTATTACATCAATATTTATATATTTATTCTTATGATTTAATAATTCCTTCAATAATTTATTACCAATTTCATATGCAAATAAATAATCTTTTTTGCTAATTAATTTTTTATCCAAAGCATCTTTTAATTCATCTTCATCACAAAAAGCAAAACTATCATCATCAGGATAATGTACTATATCCAAATATAAATCTACATAACAAGGTATATTATTAATTATTTTATTCTCTAAAGTTATATCAATATAATAATCTATTAATCTTTTATTATTATCAACATAAAATCTTATATTATAATTTTCATTTAATGGTGTAATTTCAACTACATAATAACCATCATTAATATAATCAATCTTTTGTCCTTGCCTATTTATAATAGTAAATGAACCACTTGTCTTATTATACTTTTTAATTGTAATAAACATCTTTTTTTCTTTAAATAAAACTATTTCATAGTCAAGGGCTTCTTTCATATATGTACTTACTGTAAATTTAGTTCTTTTTGATTGAATACTCTTCCTCATCTTTAACTCCTTATAAATAAAAATTAATTATTTTCTCAACTTCTTTTAATTTTTCTTTAATACTGCTTTGTGTTTTTATTATATAATAATTAGAGTAATTATTCCATTTTTTATATATTTTTTGTTCCTCTTTATAATAATTATTAATTTCATTTGGAACTTTAATATAATATCTTCGATATTTATTAACAAGCGTCTCTAAATGAATAATCAAATCATATTCTTCATCTTTTACTTCTTTAAAATATATAACATTATCATTTTCATTATAATTATCGATCTTAAAATTATATTTTTTCTCTAACATATAAACAACATCTTTTTTACCTGAATACTTAGTCGAAAGAAGCAATAATTTAATTCCTTTATTATTATTTTTTAAATTCTTATTAATTGTTATTTTTTCGCCACTTAATAAATTATAAAAAGGAAGATTATATTTAAGAAGATTATTTATTGTTTTCTTATAATCATTTAAATGTTTATAAGACTTGTTCGATTTTAAATACTCCTCATTAATTCCAACTCCTATTATGTCCTCAACCATTATTTTATCTAAAATTAAATACTCGCCTTCGATCAAATCATCTTTCGTAATCAATTGATAATTGTTTTTTATTATTAAAGTTACAAAGGGAAGATTGAACATAAAAAAAGATAATGTCTTATATTTAGAAATGCTAATATAATTAGAATATTTAGCTTTAATAAAATCTTTTCTATGAGTGAAATTTTCTTTTCCTATTTTGCTTTGATTTTTTCTAGATAATATTCCTTTCTTCATTATTTGATCAATGATAAAGCTATCTTTAATACTATGATAATAATATTTATTTAAATTAATATTATCTTTCATTATAATATCTCAACATTCTTGTCCTTATTGGACCGCTATTAAAATTTAATGTTAAATTGTCATCGTTTTTTTCAAAACAAAAATGATTATCTTTTAAAAATCTTAATATATATTCTTCATATGTTTCATATGAAAGCTTATTTTGAACAAAAAGCTTTCTAATAAGATGCTCTTCATAATCTAAAAATTGCAACAACTCATCAGAATGTAAAAAAGGATTATAACAATGGAGCCTATTAATAATAAATTCCCTAAAACTTATGATTTCTTTTTCACTAGGATTATTAATCATATGATATACTTTTTTTATTACATCATCTTTATGATTATTAAAAACAACTTCAATGGGTTTACAAAATAAATATTCTGCATTTTCTCCATGAATACGATTAAATATTACTTCTCTGCTATCTCCTCTTTTAAGCATTCCATCATATCGATTTTGGATTGGGGTTTCTACAAATAATACTCGATCTGCTGCACAAAAAATATTATTATTAATGGAACTATCTCCGATAATAACATCACTGTTATATAGGTTTTCTTTGGGAGTACCATAAAAATTATCATTAAAACGTTTATACTCTATAAAAAAATTTTCTTGGATTAATTTCATAAATTTTTCTTTTGAAATAAAAAAATAATCAATACCATTCCTTTCTTTTAAACGCATATCTCTAGTAGTATAACTAATTGATTTTTTCAAACCTAATTTATCTAGTCCATTTGCAATATGTGTTTTACCTGAACCATTTTTACCTAATAATAATATCATTTGTTTTCACTCCTTTATTATTTCCACAGATATCTTAACATTTTTTATCTTTGATTTTATTAAAGATAACATATCATTTTCATATATCGATGCACAATCACTACAATTTTTTCCACATTTATCAAAATTACTAACTTGCCATTTACTTTTATTTAATAATATCTCTTCAACCTTACAAGCAATTATATCTTTTTTATATAAATAAGGTTTTAAATAACAAGCAAAACATACTTTACTATTACGATTATCTAAACGAAACTTAGGATAATAATAATCTTCTAAATTTTTAACACTAATAAAAAAATGGTCATATTTTTTTTCTAAAAACCTAATTTTTTCAATAATTTGTTTATCTACCTTAACATTATTTACATTATACGGCAATAACTTTTTTGATAATTGATAAATGTCAACCCCCCATTTTCTAAAAAGATTTATATATTTTTCATATGAATTTATTTTGTTAATATTTAAATAACTTTTAATTAAAATACTTAACTTTGGTGTTTTGTATTCTTCTATTATTGCAAGTTTTTGTTCAAAAAGTTTTATATTATAATAATTCCAAAAAATTTTAATATATATTACTTTATTAATGTTTTTTATTAAAAACAAGTCAGGGATTTTATTGATATTTTTAATATTTAAAGTTATTAATATATTATTGTCATACAAGTAATTTATTATATTAGTTATTATATCATAATTATCATCTACTAATAATTCAACACATTTTAAATTATTAAAATATTCGTTTCGTAAAAAAATATCATAATTAATTTTTTTATCATATTTAATAATATTTAATAAAATTGGTTTTTTACTATTTATATTTAAAATATAGTCTTTCAGACTTAAGGGATATAAATATATTGACTGTACATCATTAGTACTAAACAAAATCTCATTATTTTCATTCTTTATTATTACTTTCTTGTTATAATTATTAATTTTCTCCATTTCCTATCTATTTCCTTTTTAAAATCATTTGCCTTTCCTTAATATTCTAACACCTTCTGAAGAAAATACGTTATAAACCTTATATGCTAAAAAATGTTTCTTTAAAGTTAAATATGCTTTTTTTTGTTTATTACTATCATTGAAAATACCCACAACACTTGGCCCTGATCCACTCATAAATGATAATACTGCTCCATTTTCTAAAAGTGTGTTCTTAATTACTTGTATTTCTTTAGAAGATGTTTTTTCAAAATCATTATAACCAATCACATACTCATTAAGTTCCATATATTTTGCACATCTTTTATCATATTCTTCAAAAGCTTCTTTAGTACTAACTTTAAAATTAGGCTTAATAATTATCATTGGCTGTAAAGGTAAATTTATTTTTTGAATTTTTTCACCAAAGCCTTCAACCATACATGTTCCCCCGATTATACAAAAAGGAACATCAGCTCCAATAAGCATTCCTAACTTAATAAGTTTATCTATTGAGATATCAAGTTTAAAGATATCCTTTATACCTAAAATAGTACCTGCTGCATCGGTTGACTCACCACCTAAACCAGAAGATATAGGAATATTTTTAGTAAGTTTTATATCAAAGCCATATTTTATATTATAATTTTTCTTCATAATTAAAACCGCCTGATATATTGTATTATTATAATCTAATGGAATTAAGGGGTTATTACATATAATATTTATCTTACCCGTATTATTAACCTTTATTTTAAGAATATCATATAAATTCACACTTTGATTAATTGCTCTTAAATAGTGCATGTGATTATCTTTACCAATAATATTTAAAAACAAATTGATTTTGGCGGGGCATAATACTATAATTTCATTCATTTTATTTGCCTTTAAAGACTATTTTGATACTCTGTAAACTCTTGTTGAACTTGTTCTGAATAACTAATTATTTTTAAAAAAAACTCTTTAAAATTTTTTTTATCATTTGTTTCATTAGGAAATGTTATTAAACCGATTTCATGCATTTCATCAAATACATCTCTTATAGTAAATTTAAAATCATATCTATCAATAATAATATTATATGCAGCAAACTCAAATGCTATACTATCATAAACAAAGTATTTTAATCGAGAATCTAAAAAAATGGCAGCAGCAATTTTAAGTTTATCCAATATCTCGTCTCGAATAAAACATTCATACATTAATGAAAAAGGCTCTTTAAAAATTAAATTAAATTGAAAATCATTAAAAACAACATTTAAATCTTCTCTTCCTGATAAAACATTTCTAACATAAACGCTAGCAAAAGTGGAATTATTAATATCATCAAATAAACACAATCTTGTTATAAAATTGACTTTATTATTATTATTATAGTACCATTTTATAATTTCAAAATATAGCATTGCTTTAAGTTCAAATAATATATAGTAGCCAATATCTTTCCTTTTAATATTAAAATATGCTAAAAGTAATAAAAAATATTTATATACGCTTTTATCAACATCAGTTGAAAAATCACACCTTGCTATAAAATCATCTTTATTATTTTTCTTTAGTATTGGATGTAAATACTTATTTGTTTCATTTACCAATCTCGCAAATTTTTTTTGAACAGGTAAAATACTAGCCTTTTTATTTGCAAGCATTGCCTTTATTACATTTATCCTAAATTCATCTTCTTTACAAAAGGCATAAAAACCTAAACTTTTTTCCATTGTTTTCATAAGCACCTGTTCCTTCAATGTATATTAACATTATATATTATAATTGTAAATAATTATTATATTGTTAAAATTCAAATAATATATTATAATAAATACAGTAAAGGGATTGGTAAATGATACTATGTTTAGAGAATTTGACTATGACAATAAGCCTGTAGTAGATATCGTTAATGAAATCATCGAAGATGCTATTGAAAAAGATGCTTCAGATATTCATTTTGACCCCGATGAAACAGGTATAAACGTAAGAATCAGAATTGATGGTGACCTTCACGATTATTGTCGTGTTCCTTTATCTGTAAAAAAGAATTTATCAACTCGAGTTAAAATAATAAGTGGAATGAATATTACTGAATCAAGATTACCTCAAGACGGTGCTATTAAACATTTAACTCAAGAAATTAAACTTGACCTTCGTGTTTCTTCTCTTCCAACTATTTTTGGAGAAAAAATAGTTATAAGAATATTAGACTATTCGATGTCTTTAGCAGGACTTGAATCTCTTGGTTTTTCTGAACATAATTATAATAAAGTCCAAAAAGCAGTAGCATCACCTAATGGAATTATCTTATTGGCAGGTGCTACTGGTTCAGGTAAATCAACAACCGTTTATAGTATTCTTCAAAAATTAAATGTACCTGAAAAAAACATTATTACTGTTGAAGATCCTGTAGAAATGAAAATAAAAGGTTTAAATCAAGTACAAGTTATGAGTGAAATCGGATTAGATTTCAACACTACTTTAAGAAGTATCTTACGTCAAGATCCAGATATTATAATGATCGGAGAGATTAGAGATGATGAAACAGCTAGAATTGCTGTAAGAGCCTCTATTACGGGTCACTTAGTTTTATCTACTATTCATACTAATAATTCCCTTAATACTATTGAAAGACTTACAGATATGGAAGTTGAAAAATATTTGTTAGGTTCTTCTTTAACTGCAATTATATCTCAAAGACTAGTTAAAAAACTTTGTTTAAAATGTCGTAAGTCTAGAGAAACTTCAGCTTATGAAAAAAACTTGTTTAAAGTAATCTTAAAAAAAGATATTAATGCTATTTATGAACCAGTTGGTTGTGAAGATTGTTTTGATGGCTATAAAGGAAGATCTGCTGTTCATGAAGTGCTACTATTAAATCAAAGTATTAGAGATGCTATTACTAATAATCTTCCTAAAGAAGAATTAAGACGTTTAGTTTATAATAAAGATACTACTTCCCTACTTGAAGATGGTCTTGAAAAAGTTATTAATGGAACTACAAGTATCGAAGAAGTTATAAGAGTAATAAGTATTGAAGATGATTTTGGTAAAGATGATGATGACATTAAGAAGGCCTTTATAGGAACTAATGTTGAAAATAATGATGCTTCTGACAACAGTATTGAAATGCTTTAATAATGTATTAACAAAAAAAGATTGAGCAATTCAATCTTTTTGTTTTTTCATTTATTAAAGTCGTAATTTTGGATGAGAATCTTCAGGTATTGATTCTTCAGGCATTGATTGTCCATAAACTAATAAATAATCATCTATTTCTTCTTGTGTTCTTAAAGTAAAGTTGTCTTTGAAAGAAATAATTCTTGTTCCACCATTTTTTTCTATTATCATTATATCTTTTGTGATTGTTGTAGAAATAGCCTGCAGGTAAGCAAACATAGAATTATTTAATTTTTTCCCTGCTTTATATAATAAATTATTAGGGCAATAATCAACATCTAAATGACATGCTTTTCCTTTGTTAACAACACAATCAAAAATAATTTTTCCTAAACGGTATTTATACTCACTTAATTGTTCATCAGTATATTCAACCTTTTTTACTGTTGAATCAGTAATTAATTGACTAGGACCTCTTTTTAATTCATCAGTCCAAAACTCAACTGCAGCAACAATATATTTTGAAAATTCTTCAACCTTAGGGCGAACTAATATATGATTGTTTGCTATTGGAATAATAATTTTTTCTTCAAACAGTTTTCTAAACTCCTTTGCGAATTCTTTATCATCTGCTATTTTATCAATAATCTTCGCAAAATGAACTAACTCATCCCGATCTTTTAATTGAGAATACCGCTTATCATCAGTTAGATCATCAATTAATATTGTTTCAATATCTTCTACATCTTCTACACCTGATTTATATGCAATTAAAGACAAGCTCATTACTAGTTCAGATGGTGTAATAACTGGTGCTTTTATTATTGATGATACACGTCGCACAAACGAATAAAACTTTTCAGACTCATTAGGAAAATTATTTTTCACAAATTTTAATTTTAAAGCTAAATTATTTAACTCAGTCATAAACATCCCCCTTTCTTGCCACATACCTTAACACATCCCCATTACATTGTCAAGAATTATTATTTATCACTGTTATTTAGTAAATTATATAATAAACAAAAAAATATGAACTAAGAAAATATTCTTTACAATTTTAGATACAAATATCTAAGAACTAAAGGATTTTGAATCTACAAGCATATCCTAATAAATAAAAAAACCGGTCAAAATATGACCAATTTTTTATTATCTTGGTGACCAGTATGGGTTTCGAACCCATGAATCCAAGGTTGAGAACCTTGTGTGTTAGACCCCTTCACCAACGGGCCATTAAACAATATCTAAAAAAGATATTATTTTTTCAAAATTTAGAATAACAGAATGTTATTAAATAGTCAAACACTTGTATTTTATTGACTAGCATAATTATCAAAGTAACCTTGAATCAGAACTACAGGCGTTCCTTTATCACCAGAGCCTGAAGTTAAATCAGCAAGAGAACCTAATAAATCAACATATCTTCTTGGAGTTGTACCTTGAGTTTCTATTGTTCCTTTTAAATTCTTATCTTTTTCTTTAATAGCATTTCTCATTGCTTCATTTAATTCTTCGCCACTTAAATGATTAAATTTATTATCTGACAAATATTTAAGTTTCAATTCGTTTGGCGAGCCTTCAAGACCTTTGGTATATGCCGGTGATACAACAGGATCTGCAAGTTCCCATATCTGACCTACAGGATCTTTGAAAGCACCATCGCCATAAATCATAACTTCAATTGTTTTTCCTGTTGCTTTTTTTAATTCATCTTGAATTTCATATACAAAACTATCTCCAGCTTCAGGAAATAATTTAACTCTTTCTTCGGTTGCCCTATTAGATCCTAATAATCCATATTTAGTATTATATCCACTTCCATCAACCGAAGAAGTTAATATTTCATCAAGACCAATAACTTTACCTTTAGAATTATTTCTAAGAATTTCTTTAGTTTCATATCTTGAATGAATATCACATACTAAGACATCATTAGTATAACTTAAAATCGCTCTAGGATCATTTGCAAGAATTATTTCGGCTTCACACCCTTCTTTAACAATAACATCTTTATAAAAGTTAACCATATTAATACCAGTAAAAAGATGTTTAAAATCTCCAAACTTCTCTTGATATTCTGCTTCAGTTATTACATGATTATAAGGATTAATTCCTAGTTTTTTTAATTTTTCTTTATCCATAATATCATTTCCTACTTCATCAGCTGGATAACTTATTTGTAAAGTTATTTTTTTAGTGGCACGAGCTATTGCTGATAATAATACTGCAAAACGATTCCTACTTAATATAGGAAAAATTACTCCAATATTATCTGAATTAAACTTATCTTTAATAGCTTTTGCTATTTGATCTACTGTTGCATAATTACTAGTTGCTATTCCAACAACAGCTTCGGTTATTGCAACAACATCTTTATCACGAAATGAAAATCCCTCCGTCTTAGATGCTTTTAAAAGACTATCTACGACTACTTTAACCAAATCATCACCATCTTTTATAATAGGTGTTCTTATTCCCCTTGATATAGTACCAACATTTCTCATTTTATATCCTCCATATATATTATAAGATAATAAAAAAGCTTAAGCAACAATTTTGCTTAAACTTTACTAATCAATATCTTTTCTAGCAAGGATTTGAGCTGGAGTTTGTCTTACTACGCGATGAACTGGTAAAAGACCAATAACTAAATTAAAAACATATATGATAACAAGACTAACTAAAGCTGTAATTGGATTTACTAAATAATTTCTTTCAAAATAACTAATTACCTTTAAACTATTTAAAGCATAAAGTACAAATAACCAACCTGGAACACAAGCAATAGTTGTAAGAGCAAATATTTCGCCATAGAACATCTTATAGATATCTATTTTCTTAACACCAATTGCTCTATATATACCTATTTCTTTAATCCGAGATAAAAACGATGCTCTTATCATTAAATATATCTCTATAAAAGAAATAACAAGAACTATGCCACTAGCAATAAGACCTGCTTTAACATTTTTACTTTGAGATTTTGTATATAAATCTTTACTTACTTTATAATTAGATATAATATTATAACCTTGTTCATTTAATTCTTGAACAACTGTTTCATTCTTCGGCATAATAGAAATATCTTTAGCATTATCAATTACTTTTAATTTTAAAGTATTCTTAGTTACATAATAATATTTATCATTATTATCTATCTCATAATAACCCACTACTTTTAACTTTTTATTACCTATTTTTTCATCTATATTCTTATTAAGAGGGAACTCGCCTTTTTGTTTATAATTAACCATTACTTCATAATCATTATCTGGAATCTTACCTTGCTTTAATTTAATTTCTTCTAAAGAAAGATCTTTAAAAGGTAATTGCTCTTCGTTTTTAAAGATAATATTATCATAATAATCTTTATTATTCCCATATAATATATTTATTAAAATATCTTTATCAGCGTATATCGAAGGGCTTTGTAAATCAGTAATACCTACAATTGTAAAATCTTGCATATTTCTTATCTTACATTTAATATTTAATAAATCTTCTTTATTTTTTATTCCTACATGTTTAACAATAGATAACTCTAATATTTTATTTAAAGCTTTAGTATCTACAACAATTTCATATTTATCACTGGGCATTTTTCCTAAAATAATATCTTCTTCTTTAATTTGATCATTTGCAGTTAAAGACCCTGTTATTGTTCCTGTAGCAATAGTTGTTTGATAATAATAAGGAAAATTTAAACCAAAACTAATTTGTGTATCACCTGGTAAAAGATAATCAACACTATCTATTTTTTCCATCTCAAGATATTTTTTAGAATCTATTTTATTAATTTTAATATCATAATAATTAGGATTCTTAGTTACAAAGTATTCATCTTTAATATTCTTAAGACCAAAGATATTACAAGTTGAATAAGTAATAAAACATCCTGCAGCTAAAAAACCTAGTAATAATAGCTTTTTAATAATTGAATAATCTAATATTTTCTTAAAACCATTAAATATTAATGAAAAAATATTAAGAATGGAAGAATATTTTAATTTAATATTTTTATCAATAATATTTTCAAAATTAAATTCATATTTTTCATACATACTTTTATCTATTTTTTTATAATGATCATCAATGAATTTAATGTTTGACTCATCATCAACAATTTCAAGCTTATCATTCTTACCACCTTTTATATATATATTATTATTTTTGACAACAATAGTAAGTTTAATATCATTTTGTTTATCATTATAAATCCTTATTTTATTATCTTTATTTTCAAAATCAGTTTTAAACTTAAAATCTTTTAAATAAAATTCATTTTCAATACGATAATCCATAGTATCATTATGCTTATTTTTATAATCTTTAGTAATAACACCATCTTCAAGTTCTAAAATGCGATCAGCATAAAACTTAGCTAGTTCATTTTCATGAGTAACAAGAATAACTAATCTATTTTTAGCTATTGATTTAATAATATTCATTATCTCAATAGTATTACGACTATCAAGATTACCTGTCGGCTCATCTGCAATTATAATATTAGGATTCTTAACAATTGCTCTTGCAATACCAACTCTTTGTCTTTGACCTCCAGATAACATAGATGCAAGTCTATTACGATAACGATACATACCTAGTGTATCAAGAACATATTCAACTCTTTTTTTAATTTCTTTTTTATTTTTAATACCAATAGTTCTTAAAGCAATAGCTACATTTTCAAAAACAGTCTTATTATCTAATAAATAATAATTTTGAAAAATATAGCCAACATTAAGACTTCTTACTTTATCAATATATCCTGCATTTCTTTTAGTAATTCTTTTACCATTAACATAAATATTTCCTTTATTAACTTTATCTAAACCACCAATGGCATTAAGTAAAGTTGTTTTACCACATCCCGATGGACCAATTAAAGCTACAAGACCTGTTTTTTCTAAAGTAAGAGTTGTATTATTGATAACATGGATTTCATTTTTTTGATATCTATTAAAATATTTATTAACATTTTCAAGTCTTATCATATTACTTAAACCTCCTCACGATATGTATTCATTGCTGATTTTTTAAATAAATTTCTAGAATATCTAAGAGATATTAAATAACTCATAATAAGTAATATTAAATATATCAAAAGATAATCATTTAATTTTAAATAATTAGTTAAACTAATAATTGTTTTACTATTTAAAATACCTAATTTAACTAATAAAACAAATAACATAGTTATCATAAAAGTTAAATTAAAAACAACAAATAATTCTATTTTAATTAAACTAGCAATATTCTTTTTAGTACCACCAAGTATTCTTACAGTAGAATAATAAACGTTTTTACTTTTTTGAATTAATCTAATTATAAAATAAGCAATAAAGAATAAAACAAATAATAAAATAGTTGTTACAATTACTCTAAATATTTTAAGAGCACTTAATATTTCGGTTGATTCAAATTCACTAGAAAGTGCATCTTTTATTTTAAGAGTTTTATATCCCATTTCATCAAGCCTACTTGCTACTTCATCAACATGAACTTCATCATCTACAATTACAGAGCTTTGATAAATATCTTTATTATATAAATAATTATAGTCTTCAAAAGAAACAAGAATTACTCCCGTTACCATATCATAATATGGATATTCATCTTTACTAAAATAATTAGTATAATTACTTTTACTAAATATTCCTGTAACTAGAACATCAATAGTTTCTTTAAAATAAATATTTTCAATATTAATATTTATCTTCTTATTCTTACACCAAGCATATTGACAATTAATATTTATTTCATTAGCAATGATTGCATTTCCTTTAGTTACCTTATTGCTTGGTTTAATAGAAAAAGAATATCCATCAGTGGATCTTTCTTCGCCTCCAGGAAATTTAACCTTAGTAAGACTATATTTAACATTAGTATCAATTTTTGCTTTTTCAATAAACTCTTTTCCAACATAAAAAGTTGAATAATAACTAAAATCATGAGAATAAATAATACCCACAACTTTATATTCATCACTACCAATCCTTTTAGAAGAATTATCCATTAAATGAAGAGAAGCCGCAAATAACTTTTCATAAGAAGAAATATAATAATCATCTTTACTGCCTTTAACAACAATTTCATTTGGTTTATTTGGCATTCTTCCTTTATCAACCTTTTTAATGCTTTTAATATCATCAATAGTACCATATAAATAAACATCTTGACTTTCTAGGTTATAATATTGGTCATAGACAGCATCAAATTCATTTACTTTCTTAATATATTTTAATGACTCAAGTTCTTTAATATTATCCTTAGTTATAATCTCTTTATTCTTTTTATTTATAACAATTCTCTTAACATCAGTACCTGGGAAAAAAGCATTTTCACCACTTTGACTTATTTCAATTTCACGTTTTTTAAACGAAGAATACTGTCCTAAAAAAGCAAAGATGACAAATAAAAAAACTAAAAACATTAAGAAAAATTTAGGAGCAATATTAAAAGCATTTCTAACCCCTAGTCTAATTTTATTAGCAAAAGTCAAACTTTTAAAACGATATATTTCAGAAATCCCTTTTTCATATTCCTTTAATAAGATATCTTCTCTAATACGACCATCATGCATTTCTATTTTTCTTGTTGCATATTTTGCTACTTGTTCATAATTATGAGTAACAATAATAACTAATTTATCCTTAGCTACTTCAGATAATAATTTAATAACACTACTAGTACTTTTAAGATCAAGGTTACCAGTTGGTTCATCAGCTATAATAATGGGAACATCTTTAGCTAATGCCCTTGCAATTGCAACTCTTTGTTTTTGCCCTCCCGAAAGACGAGATACTCTAGTATTTTTAAATTTATATAAATCAACTTTTTTTATTAAATCAATTATCTTTTCTTTTATATCTTTTTTCTTATATCCATTTAAAAGAAGAACTAGTTCAATATTTTGATAAACCGTATAACTTGATACTAAATTAAAACTTTGAAAAATACTACCTATGTAAGTCTTACGATAGTCTTCAAAATCTGATTCGGTATAATGAGATGTTTCCTTCCCATTAATATACATTTCTCCTTCTTCATATGTATCAAGTCCAGATATAACATTTAATAATGTTGATTTACCAGAACCACTTTCTCCTGTAATAACAACAAATTCACCTAAGCTAAACTC
Source organism: Mollicutes bacterium (assembly GCA_012799635.1). Taxonomy (GTDB): domain Bacteria; phylum Bacillota_I; class Bacilli_A; order RF39; family UBA660; genus UBA6448. The sequence goes on along the minus strand of JAAZKW010000013.1, from coordinate 5,897 downwards.
TAAACTAACCTTAGTAAAACCGCTAGCAACCATGCCTTTGTTGTAATAAAATTTACTAACATTAGTAAGTTTTAATAATGGCTTTATTTCTTTCATTTAATCACCTATACATATTATACTCTCATTTATTAATTATATAAAGATTTATAAATAAAAAAAGAAAAGAAATTCATCTTTTCTAATTATTTTAAAATTATCGTTTTCTTACTGGGTTTTCATTGTTTATATTCAAACCAAATAACCTATCAAAACTATTTTCATCAGCTTTCCTGGTATAAGAGAAAGAAGACTTTACTTTTGCCTTAGTTTTCATTTCATCTCTTATTATCCCATAATCACCATCCTTAAAATACTCTAAATATTTTTCCTTAAACTCTTTACTTGAAGCATCAAATATAAAGCGTTCTACAAGTTCTATAATCTCTGTTTTACCTAAAAGAGAAGGACAATAATATATCGTTGAAGCTTTGACATCAAGCTCATCTTCATAAGAATTAAGTAAATACGTTTGATATATATATTTTAATTTATTACTGTCAAATACATACTGTAAAGATTCTTGACTTTCTTTTAGATTATTCCTTAATATAATATTTCCTTTAGAAGTATATTCGATTGTGCTGCCTATATAATCACCATAAATCACTTCTTTTATAAAAGCTTTATTCGTAAAATATTCTTCTGGTAAGCTTCCAAGACAATGAATTAATAATTGTTCTCTTATAAAATTTCGAACCATCTCTGCTTCATTTACACCAATAACACCGTTTAACCCTTTAATTGAAGAAACATCTACGGGAACTTTTTGCATTTCTTCGGATATAGGATAAACTCCTGCTAGGTATTCTGGATTTGGCAAATTAAGTATTGCTTCAATGATAGCTGATTCATCAAAAGATTGCTGAAACCTTAAATCTCTTTCTAATTCATCTTTTTCAAAATCAGTATAACCCATTAAATTGGGAACTAAATATCGTAAATCCAAAAGAAAAGAAATCGCAGAACTTACAACATCAGCTAAGGTGTTTTTAAAGTAACTAGGATATCTTACATTGATAACATCTTGTATAAAAATAAAACTCTCCGTAATACTTTCAAATCTCTCTTTAAAATTACAAGCTTTTGATTGTTTTTCAAAATCATCGTATGTAAGATTTGTCGTATCATTAATTAAAATCTCCAAGTCTTTCTTAATTCTATTAAAATTATCTCTTATATTTCCTTGTATTTTCCCACGATTTAATTCTTCAAATTCAATAATTTTTTGATAAAAATTAATATATTCTTCAGTATATTTATTTTTAGCTTTTGTTTGTTTCATAATATATAATCTCTCCTTACTATTTATAATAACATATTATACGTTGACGTCAAGAGAAGTATTTTAATTTTATAACTTAAAAAACAAACACATAATCTGCATTTACTTTTATTTAATTTATTTAATAATTAATAGTATTTTCATTAAGGATGATGGATTAAAGTTTCCTTTACAAAATTTTAAATCATCTACCAAAAATACCATTTTCTAATCCTTTCACAGTAAAAGATTCATAGGAACATAATTAGTCTTTTTGCCTTATTCATATGACCTGGATAACAGTTGATGACATTTTTAGCAACACTTGGATTTTCGTTTGTACTACTCATAGAAATCACTCCTTTTTTCTGTAAGTAACTTTACTAATCAATTATACCATAATTTCTACGAATTGAGATACCTAAGAGCATCTTCATATAAATTTTTATATTTAAAAATAACTTCTATATCTCCATTTTCATGAATTAAAATCTTATCAATTAATTCAATAATTATATTTCTATCTATATAATCTATTTTTCCTATTCTTTTGATTCGATTGATTCGATCTATATTATCTTGATTTGATTTACTATTATTCAGTTCTTCTTTTTCAAGTAATATTTTATTTAATTGATACATGTATTTATCTTTAAATAATTCGAAGTCTCCTTTAGATATATAATCATTTTTATAATCTTCTTTAACTTCTTCAATTAACTTTCTATATTTTTGTTCCTCTTTATCTAATTCAATTATTTTAAATTCTTTATTCTCTTTTTCATATTCTATATATGACATAGATATATCATCGTTTATTTTATCAGATAAATTTGTTATAACTTCTATATACTTATTAATAATTTCTAATAAGGTACTATCTAAATCATTCTCAGTAATATAATGTTTAGAACATTCTTTGTTTTTTATATATGTACTGCAATAAAAAAATGTACTATTACTATTTGGTCGATTAAATTTTTTCATGGAAGAATTACAATCAGCACATTTTAAATATCCAGTATATTTATATAGTTTACCATTTGAACTTACTCTAGAGTTTCTGTTATAAACAATATTTTGAACTTGATTAAATATTTCTTCACTAATAATTGCTTTGTGATGATCAGGAACTATAATCCATTCATCTTCTGGAACTCTAACTGTATTATGATTTTTGTGACTAATTCTAGTTTTTTTACCTTGAACTAAACATCCGATATAATTTTTATTTCTTAAAACTTTATCAAGCATAACAACTGTCCATTCAATTCCTATATTAGGATTTTTACTTTTACAAAAACTCTTCATATACTTAGCTGGTGTTGGTATATGATTCTTATTAAGTTCTTTTACTATATCTTGCCTACTTATTCCATTTAAAGCCATTTTAAATATGTTTTTTATTATCTTTTCAGCTTCTTTATCTACGATAAATTTATGACAATCATCAGGATCTTTTAAATATCCAAATGGAGCAACTACTCCTATAAAGTTACCATTCTTTTTACTAATCTCAAAAGATGTTCTAACTTTTTTAGAAATATCTTTAGCAAAACTCTCATTCATTAGATTTTTAAAATACACTTCTAATGAATTCATTGACTCTGGTCTTAAATAAGAATCTACATTATCATTAACAGCTATAAATCTAATTTTATATCTAGGAAGTGTATCATCTATAAAATGACCTACATTGATATAATTTCTTCCAAGTCTAGATAAATCTTTTACGATAACGCAATTGATTTTTTTATTTCTTATATCATCCATCATTTCTTGAAATGCTGGTCTATCAAAATCTGTACCAGTATATCCATCATCTGCATAACACTTATATACACTAATATCTTTCATATCAGATAAATGATAATTAATTAAACTTCTTTGATTTGTAATACTATTTGATTCTAATTTATCATCATCGTCATCTGACGATAATCTTAAGTAAATACCAACTCTCCATTTTGACATTCCTTAACAGCTCCTTCATTTTCTAAATATGTTACCAATTCTTTATATTCATTATTGTATTTAAAATGAATATCTACATTACCATCAGCAGTTATATAAATAACATCGATAAGTTCTTTAATAACTTCTCTTGATAATTTCTTTATTTTTTTATTTCTTCTATAATGATTTATCCAATAATCATTTCTTTTAATCATTTTTATATTATCTCTGTATGTCTTAGTTATTAATTCAAGTTTTTCTTCTACTAATTTAATATCTTCTTCAATAAGTTTAGATTGATTCATAAATTCATCTTTATCTATATTATTAAATTTCCATTCTTCATATAATTGAATTTTTTTGTTCTTTAAATTGTTTATTTTAAGTTCAGCTATTCTGGTATTATTTTTATACTCACTTTCAACTGTTTCTTTATTATTCTTAAAATATAGTCGTTTTAAACTTCTATCTAATTCAATTACTAACTTAACTTGCATTTGAATTGATTCTAAAACTATATCATTTAAATCTTCTGTTTTTATTTTGTGAGAGCTACAAGAAGTTTTACTTATATATAAATAAGTATTACAAAAATAATTTGATAGCTGGCGATTTCCTCTACTATCTTCTTGTTTATACATTGCTCTACCACAATCAGCACATTTTAAAACTCCATTATATATTGAATAAGTTCTTTCTACAGTATTTGATAATCTCTTTGCATTTACTTTAATTAACCCTTGTATCTTATCAAAATCATCTTTGGTTATAATTGGTTCATGTGCTTTTTCAAATCTTACCCAATCTTCTTTATCAACATTTATTACTTTATGATTTTTGAAACTTTCCCTTTTTGTTTTTAATTGAGTTAAATTACCTATATATATTTCATTAGTTAGCATTCTTCCTATTGTAGAAGTTGACCATTTATATTTTATTGTTTCTTCTAAAGGATCTAAAGATAATTTATATTTTCTTCTTCTTTGTATTTCCTTTCTACATAAAATATTGTGATCATTTAAATATTTAGTTATTTTAACTCTACCATCGCCTTTTAAAGCCATTTTAAATATTAATCTAACTGTTTCTACTTCATTTGGATCTACTACAAGATGATGTTTATCGTTTTCATCAAATGTATATCCATAAGGAGATGTTCCAGCTACAAATTTACCAGAACTAGCCATTGTATAATAAGCAGAAGAAACCTTTTTAGAAATATCTCTAGCATAACTTTCATTTATTAAATTCTTAATTGGAACCATTAAATCATTAATAGATTCAGGTCTTTTAAATGAATCTACATTATCATTGATAGCTATTATTCTTATATTATATATAGGAAAGATATCTTCAATATATTTACCAACTTCTAAACTATTTCTACCTAATCTGGATAAATCTTTAACAATAATTGTATTAATTCTTCCATCTGATATATCTTTCATCATTTCTTGAAATCCTGGTCTATCAAAATCTGTACCTGTATATCCATCATCTACATAATAATCAACTATTGTCATATTGTTTTCTTTTGAAACAAAATTATTTATCATCTCTTTTTGATTAGTTATTGTATTAGATTCTTTTTCTTCATTATCATCAAAAGATCTTCTAGTATAAATACCTACTAGCCAATTTGCAACAGTAGAATTTTTACTAAGTTTTTTCTTACCTCTACCAGCCATAGATATTCTCCTTCCACTTTATGAAAATGATAATTAAAAATATAAAAAATAACTAAGGTGCAAAATTATCTATAAAGATTTTTAAGCACATTAGTTAAACATTCATCTGCTGTTATATTTGTATCAGCAAAACCAATTCGAACTAATCTCCCATTATGTTTAAAAACATATGGATTTTTTACTGTATTTAAAAAATCAAGTATTCTATCATTACTTGATTTTCTTTTATTGATCTTTATATCCGTTATTTCATCAACATCATTAATATTAATTTCTGATAATGGGATATTTTCATACTTCTTAAGTTTTTCTTTTAATTTTTCTATCTTCATAGAATCACCTATTCAATAGTTTTGTATTCACCATTTATATACATTACTTCTTTTAGATGAATATCAAATCTTCTATAATCTTTTATTTGTTTCGTCTTAATAAAAAAATCAGTTAACTCTTTTGTAACTGATTTCTTACTCTCACCACCAACAATCATTGTTGTAATATGTCCATCATTATCTATTATCGCTCTATATGTTTTCTTTTTCATCTTGCTCTCTCCTTTTTAATTCTTCTTCCATTTCTTGGTCAGCCCAATCAGCTACTTTACAAGAACATATAGTAAATAATCCCATTAATATTAAAAATATGATTCCTAAAATTTTACTTATCATAAATATATTCCTTTCTTACAACAATTAACTTTTTCCAAATAAAAAAATCACCGAAGTGATTTTATTTATATACTGCTAAATCTGTAGCAAGTGCAAATTTGATTATTGAGCTTTCTTTTATGTGATCGACCATTCTTTCACCACAAGCAAATTCTTTCTCAAAATTACGCAATTTGACCCCATTGATAAAATAGTCTTTAAAGAATCTTTTTTCATAATATGAAAAATCTTCTATTATTTCATATATCTCGTTGAGTTTTTGTTTATATTCTCTGTTGTATTCAT
>JAAZKW010000055.1 GCA_012799635.1 Mollicutes bacterium | reverse complement strand
GCGTATACCGGGTAGGCGGGATACCCTACCGCACTCAACGAGTATACACCATGCAGCAATTACCGGGTAATAATATTCAGAACAACGACGAATCGCAAAAAAAGTTAGAGGTTAACGATGAATACCGGTTTCCCGGTCTTCCGCATTGTCTGAATCATGTTGGTGGTTCCCGGTCCCCCGCTGGTGAAGGCGATCAGGGCGTCCCCATACTTGGCCATCTCCTGGTTCCGGAGGGGGCCGGCACTCCGGCCATATTGACTCCAGTCGGCCGGGAACCGTTTGCAAAGATACCCGTGTTCCAACGCATATCGTTCACCGAGCGCGTCCACGCCCCGGGCGCCGCCCGATACGATCTCGGTGATCTTGAGATCGAATTTGTTTGCAACTGTTGTGACGGTGTTACTGATTACCGTATAATCGGTGTAATCCCGTGATCCGGCGATAATAACCCTCATTTTTTACCTCGAATTTGCAAATACCGTGTCGGCCGTTCGTGGATGCAGCCGCGGTAGATGACCGGGTCGAACTCACACGGACAGATCTTGCATTTCGCGCACGTTTTCAGGTCCATCCCGGTGTAGTAGGAGGCGGGGACCTCGCAGATTGCCGGACATTCGTGGCAATCGAGAATGCCGTGGGGCCGGGGGTCGCCCGGCCGATGTAATATACGGTCTAACATACAATTCTCCTACAGATCAAGCAGTAGGTCCGCGTCGGGCTCGCGATCGATCAGGGTGAAGTTTCGAACCTTGTGGTAGAAATACCGGGGATACATGTAGGTCGTCTTTCCGCTCCGGCTTTTTTCGACGAACGGTTTCTGCGGGTCTTCCGACTCGTAATCGAACGAATACGCAGCACCGACGACAAGCGGTTCTTTTGTGCGGAACATCGCTTTCCGGTATCCGGCCATGGAATGGTCGCAGTCCGAGTAATCGGATGCGAACACCAACCCGTCCTTGCGAACAGTGTCGATAACGACCAGTGTGCGAAACATACTCATTCTAGTGTTGACAAAGAATATAGATGTTTGGATCACTCTATCATGCGAATGAGCCGGTCGATTTCGTTGACTTTCATCTCGATCTGGTCGATCTCATGGTACCGACGAATCGTCTGGAACATCATCGACAACGCGATTAGGCTTACTACAAGTCCGATTCCGTTCAGAGCGGCAATATCATAATATCCGTTCAGAATATTGATGATCAACAACCACCCGTTGAAACCGACCACCCCGGTAATCATCCCAAGCAGTCCGTAATTGATCCAATCACGGCGTTTCATACCTATTGGTAGGTCAACTGCCTATAAAAATATTTCTTATCTCGGTCGTATGCTATCCATACCTTTTTCCCGTCATACGGCAGATATAGGGCATGGTCTTCTACCTCGTCGACGCCTGTTCGGAAAACGGAGAGGAGTATCCCCTGATTGCCGTCCCGAAATCTCAGTATACCGTTGTCCGATACCTGACGGTGCCGATCCGCAATCCGAACCAGACGGTGGAGCCGAAGTTCGTCGCCGTCATCGATATCGACCCGGCGCTGAACGGGCACTGTTACAGGTTCGATGACGTCGTATTCCCCGGAAACTTGATGTTCCGGACGACGCCGGGTATGCTCGAATACGTCGCGCGCTACCCGCGGATCTATGACCTCATGATGGTGATCGCTGTCAGCATATTCCCGGACCTTGAATTCAATATCGTTGTAGAATTCGCGTATCAGAACGAACGGTGTCTGACGAAAAACCACGATCAGATGGTCAACTACCCACGACTAAAGTCGTGGGCCTCCTCGCCCAATGATCGTGAGTATGACCTCCTCGTCTATCCCGCCGGTATTCTGGTCGCGTTCGTCTGGAACTATCTGGGGAACCGGCACATCACGTGGAAACCAGGTACGGCAACCCATACGCGGGTAAATACCCGAATGTGGCGGCGCCGGGTCCGCCCCTAACCTTTATCTGATCCGACAATAAAACTTACAGAACGTATGACATACCGCACCATGCACACTCCCACCACGCCCAGTCCCGTGCAGCGACCGACGATCATCAACTTGTTTGGAGGACCGGGTGTCGGGAAATCGACGTTGGCAGCCCACACGTTCTATCAGCTCAAAAGTATGGGGCTGAACTGCGAACTCGTCACGGAATACGCCAAAGATCTGGTCTGGAAACAGGCGCATCGGGTGTTGCAGAACGAACTCTATGTGTTCGCCAAACAGAATCTCCGGCTTGCCATGATCGGCGATCAGGTCGATTATATCGTGACCG
>JAAZKW010000012.1 GCA_012799635.1 Mollicutes bacterium | reverse complement strand
TTATTTAAAAAAGGATTAATTCATCAAATGAAGAAGAGTAGTAATAACTGGTCTGAATATAAAATATCTGAAATATTTAAAATTACTAGAGGAGTAGTAATTCCTAAAACTGACTTATTAGATAATAAAACTACAGAATATCAATATCCAGTTTATTCATCTCAAACATCTAATAATGGAATACTAGGTTATGATACAAAGTTTGATTTTGACGGAAAATATTTAACATGGACTACAGATGGAGCTAATGCTGGAAAAGTATTTTATCGTAATGGAAAATTTAGATGTACCAATGTATGTGGTGTTTTGTACAATGATAATAACAAATATGTTGATGAGCTAACAGCTGAACTTTTAAATTATGAAACACCAAAACATGTATCTTATGTAGGTAATCCTAAATTAATGAATAATGTTATGGGAGATATTAAAATCTTTTTACCTGATAGTAATGAATCTGATAGGGTAAGTAATATATTATTGATAATAAATAATAAAGTCTTATTAGAAACTGATAAGTTAAATAAATTAAATAAATTTAAAAAAGGACTTATGCAAAATATGTTTGTATAGTCCTTTTTATTTTAATATATCGTATATTGATAAGTTGTGTTTTAAACAAATGGTGTATAATGTAAGTGAAGTAACTAAAAATCTACCAGATTCATAACCACTATAAGTAGGTTGTGTAATCATACATTCATCAGCAATTTGTTGTTGAGTTAATCCAAGTTTGTTTCTAATTGCTTTAAGGTTAGAACCAACTTGTTTTTTATTAAGTTTTTTAATCTCTATGTAATTATCATTTTTTCTTCTTAAACCAATTACATAGTCTATAGAGTATTTATAAAGATTGGAGAATTTAACTAATTTAGATAATGGCATTGGATCTTGATTCGTTTCCCAACCAGTAACTGTTTGTCTAGATACTCCGAAAACAAATCCAAGTTCTTCTTGAGTCATTTCTAATTCCTCTCTACAGTATTTTAAATTATTATTTAGCATTTATCTCACCCATATTAATTTTCCCATTAAATAGTGTAATATTAATAAATTGCTGGGTCATTTTATAAAAGTATGATATAATTAGAAAGACAGGTGATACTATTGAAAAATAAAACAAGAAAAGAAGAATTAAAGCAATTAGCCCTTAAAAAAGTGGATAATGGTGGAAGAATATATCAATTAATAAATAGTAATAAATTAGATAAAATTATAGATTTAATAACAGACGAGAAAACTCCTGCTATTAAAACTACTTTAGTAGAAAAAGGTTACTTAACTGCAAATGAGCAGTTTATAGATATGTTAAGTAATTTTTTATATTATTTTGATATGAATTTTCCATCAGTAGGTCATAAAGATTTAATGATTCAATTTATTCTTGAATCTCAAATTCCTGAATTTCTTCTATGTAAGAAGTACTGGGGAGATAATAACAACATACCATATTTTACAAAAGAGATGGATAAGGCAATAGTTAATAACTTTTATAATAATGTCATATTTACTGATGATTATAAAACTTTTCAAAAATATAAAATATTTCCTCGTAAGATGAATCTAGAAGATAGAAAAGATCTTAATACTTTAATCAAATTTATGAAAGATATAGCATGGACTAATTATAATGATTATTCGTTAGTATATTTATTTGATGAGTTTGGTGAAAAAGAAAAAGCTTTTAGTAAAACTTATAAGAATAAAGGTAAGATTGAAATATATAGATTATTAATGGATGATTATAGAATGCACTTTGACATTTTAATAAGTCATTATGAAGATAAAAAAGAATTATTGAAAATTATCGATTAAGTTATACAATTTTAAAAAAATAAGTATAATATTAGTAAGTAGTTAATTTTAATTACACAATATTAAAAATCTGTTATAATACTAAATACGTTGCGAATGAGGTGGAAGCATGAAATTGGATACTATTATTGATGAACTGCAAGAATATTGTTTTGAAGATAAAGAATCAATTAAGGATAGAAAAGATTTATTTAATAATTATCAAATAGAATTTCTAGATGGATGGATAGGATTATTACTTAATCAATATCTTTATAAAGATAAATATGAAGTATATATAAGTATTAAGACTAAAGATAAAATTGCTTGTCCTTTATTATATAAATCATTCAGCAATGTAATGTATGCTAAAATGTACTATAATGAGTTAAAAAATTTAATTGATAATAATGATGAAAAATTTATCATAAACCGTTGTAAAACAAGAAATTAAAGTGAAAATTGTACCCCCTAACGTACCTATCGAAAGCGTCTTGTAAATATATTTGAGTATGATAAAATATAGTAAAATGAAATAATTATGTAGAGATACATGTATTTCATTTTTTTAATTGTTATTGACTTTTTCCAAAAAAACTATATAATAAATAACAATTTATATGTAGTGGTTTGCAGAGATTGGAAGTGGTCTTTATGGAACTAATTGTATATATGAAGATGATAAGCTTATCATCGATACAAAAATCTATAGAGTCCTTCGACCCTCTAAAACCAAGATTAAGAATTAAAATAGAAGAGAAGTAGTAGCTTTTATTAATTGGCCATTATTTCTCTTCTTTTTAATTTAATGGGGGATGCATATGAAATTATTGAGTTTAAAAGAACTAGATATGTTCGACTATGTGAAGACTAAAGAAAAGGTAGAAGCATACATCGGTGATTTAAACATGATAAAGTACAAATATAGGAATGTTCTGCCCCCTCCAATTGCTTCACGACTATTTGATATTAAAGTTCAATCTTCACCAACAAATAGATCTGGGATTGAATCTTATGTTGAGAAAAGGGATGAATACAACAGAGAATATAAACAAAAACTCAACGAGATATATGAAATAATAGAAGATTTTTCATATTATGAAAAAAGATTCTTTAAAGACTATTTTATCAATGGGGTCAAATTGCGTAATTTTGA
>JAAZKW010000011.1 GCA_012799635.1 Mollicutes bacterium | reverse complement strand
TTTTCCCGTAATTTCTTTTTTGCATGGTTTAAATTTGTCTTTTTTAAAAAAAAGAAGACTTTTTATTTGTCTTCTTCTCATTTTTGTATTATGATGTAATTAATTCAATTATTGGTAAGACTTTTTTATTTCTCACCCGTAATTATTCTACACTAACTCCATTAGTTTCCTTAATTATTTTTGTTGCATATTCATTACAAATTATGTTGCATTCGACCTCGATATATATAAATTAAAAACTATAATCTTGTTATTTAACCATTATATATAATTACAATTATATTTTTAAAAGTTGAATTAAATTATTTATTTTAATTTTAATTTTTTCAATTCTATCCATACTAATGGGGCAACATCATCTTCTTTTAATTTATCAATATCATACCATTTAGAGCCTAAAGAATCTAATCCATCCGCATCTTCTTTTAATTTGGTATTTTTTAATTCAACTTTATAAAATATTCCAATGTGATGCATAGCCTCTTCTTCATGATGAAACCAGTTTACTACAATTGATTCAGTATCAAATAATTCAGCATTTTTAACATCAGCATTTAATTCTTCTTTTATCTCTCTTATTAATGCTTCTTCAGGCCTTTCCCCATGTTCAAAACTACCTCCAGGTAAATCAAGTTTTCCTTTATATGCTCCTCTTGATTTTAAAACTAGTGCTATTTCGTTATTCTTTATGATTAAACCATATACCCCTAAGTGTCTTGTTTCTTTCATTTTATTCACCAATTTTATTATAACATACTATCTAATTTTTTACATAAAATTTTAAACTTATTATCAAATTCTTTATTATTAAATGAAGCCAAATATTTATTATAATAAGCTACGCCTTTAAGCATCCTAAATAATATTAGTTTATTTAAAAAAGATATATCCACTTTTTCAGGCCAATTATCTAATATAACATCATAATCATCTTCATCATATAATAACACTGCATTAGTAATTAATGATGCCAGTTGATATGTTTTAGGGTATTTTTTTAAACCATAAAAATCTAAAATTGTAACATTCCCATTTTCATCAAAAAGCAAATTATCTCTATGTAAATCATCATGTACTATTATTTTATCCTCTAAGTTGATTTTCTCAACAAAGCATTTATCATTCAATAAATTTAAAATTAGTTTTTTATATTTTGTGGTTTTTAATATTTGATAACACCACTTTAACTTATCATTAAAATTACCATTTATATTATTTAAAGCATTCCCATTTTTAAGTAAAAAAGCATAGATATCATACACCCTCAGAGTTAAAATTTTCAAATCTTCTTTCTTTAATTTTTTCTTTGTAATACCAAAACAATAATTATAATATTTTATCTCTTTATTAGACGAATTATAATAATATAGTAAATCTAATTTATTCAAATAAAATCTATTTAAGATACTAATTAAGTTGTATTCATCAAGAGAAGCATTTTTCTCGCTTAATAAATCTTCTTTTTTAATCATCACCTCATCATTTAATGTTTTGACAATTGAAACCTTCGATTTATAGTTGTCTTTAATTGTTGAAGAATATCTAATACCATTAATATTGGATATTTTTTTGAAATTAAATAATCTATTAATGATATTTTCATTAAATAGCAAATCATACCAGTAGCCCCAATAATCATTTCCTTTTTTGTCTTTATAATTCTTTGTATTTTCTTTTGATAACTCATCATAATATAATTTCTCAATAATTACCTTAATAATGTATAAATTCCAAGATTTTTTAAATTTATTATATTCAATAATTATTTTCTTTTTCAAATTTGAAAATATGTTTAAAGCTTGATTAATATCAAAAAAATTATTATTAAAAGAATTTTTAATAATTGCACTAACTATTTCGTACTCACGCGGTGCCATTATAGTTTCATCAAAATCAATAATGTTTAACTTAACGTCCCATATTAAATTTGTATTAGAAATATCACCATGTACTAATTGAAAATCACCTGAATTAATTTTTAATTTTTTATATATTTTATATAAAAAATCAACCATCCCATTCTTGTCATAATTTTCTAACGAATTAAGAAACAAAAAATATTTATCACATTTATCTAAAATATTAGTGTTTTCCCCTTTAATATTACTATTGTAAATAACTTTTAATAAATTAGTTATTTCTTCAATTTGGTCACTATCATATTTATTTATATGTTTTCCATCAATAAAATTATATAAATGATAAATTGAATCATCATCTTCATAAATATCGACTATTTTAATTGTTTTAATATTATTTTTTTGCAAATAACGAATTAATTGATTAGAATCTTTAAAATTATGCTTTTTATGATATTCCTTTAAAATATATTTTTTATTATTACTTTCAATTTTATAAATATAATTTAAACCTCGTTCTTTTATCGCTGCAATATTTTCAGCATTTATTTTAAAAAAACTATAAATCTTATTTTTTTGTTCTATTAAATTCATTTATAGTCCTTTCATACACATCAATATTAAAATCTATAATTTTGTCGGGATTATATTTACATATAATACTCTTACGTGCTTTTATTCCCATCTTTTTTGCTTCATTTGTGTTATTTAATAAATATATAATTAAATTTGCTAATTGTTTATAATCTAATGGATCAAATAATAAACCCGTTTCTTTATCAACAATCATTTCTTTAACTCCTGTATTATTACTTGCTATTATTGGTAATTCACATAACATCTGCTCTAAAGCAACATAAGGAAAATTATCAAATAAAGAACCTACTATTCCAACAAATGCATCATTATAATAACTATTTAATTTTTGGTATGGAACAATTCCTAAAAATTCTATATTGTGATGATATTTTTTTGGAATCATTTTATAAATTTTTTCTTTTCCACATATTCCATTTTGATCTATATTTTTATAATTTCCAATAAATCTAAATTTAATACTTGGATCATTACATTTATTTAAAATGTATGGGATAGCCTTGGCTAAAGTATAAATTCCTTTCCTTTTTTCAATTGAGCCACAAAATAATATTGTTTTAGAATTATGATTACATTTAGTTGGATAAAATGAATCAATATCTATTGGATTTGGAACAACTTCAATTTTATTGATATCTAATTTTTTATAAAACTTGGGCATTAATTCCTTCAATAGGTTTGAACAACTTATAATTTTATCAGCATTATAAATTAGTTCGTCTTCTTTATTTAAAATATAATCATTAATATCAACAGGAAAATGATTAATATCATTATTATAAAATTTCCAAATTCTATATGATGTATGTAATTTAACTACAATTGGTATTGTACGCTTCTTTTGATAGAAAATACTATCAGCACTAATTTCTGGTGTCTCAATGATATCTATTTTTTCTTCATCAACTAATTTAGATAAAATTTTATCTACTTTTTTACGATAGCTAATAAATTTTGATAATGATTGAAAAGGAAATTCACATTTGATACGAATTACATGAACTCCACCATCATAATAATCTTTATTATCACTAAACGAACCAGCTATTACAGTAACTTTATGGCCTTTCTTTATTAGATTATCTGCAAGCAATTTTTGATATGTTGATATACCTCCAATTGAAGTCTCCTGGGGATACTCAATATTCACTAAACATATATGCATTTTTTTCTTTTTTTTCATAATCATAAATTGTCCTCTTATATATTTTAATATTGGTTTTTATAATAACATTCGGGTTATAGTTTTTAATTATTTTTTTTCTAGCCATTTTACCAATTTTTTTAGCTATATTTTCATTTTCAAGCAAAAACATAATTTTTAGAGCTAACTCTTTATAGTTATTTGGCTCAAATAGTAATCCAGAATAATTATCTTTTATCATTTCTTTAACCCCTGTATTATTACTTGCTATTATTGGTAATTCACATAACATCTGTTCTAAAGCAACATAAGGAAAATTATCAAATAATGAGGGAACTATTCCTATAAAGGCATCATTATAATATTTGTTTAATTCGTTGTTTGGTACATTACCTAAAAACTCAATATTATTATGATATTTCTTTGGGATAATTTTATATATTCTATCTTTGCTGTTTTCAGAGTTTTGATAATTACCAACAAATATAAATTTAATTTTTTTGAATTTGTCTAATACTATCGGAATAGCGCTTGCTAATGTATAAACACCCTTTCTTCTTTCAATTGACCCACAAAATAAAACGGTTTTAGAGTTATGATTATATTTAGTTGGATAAAATGAATTTATATTTATTGGATTTGGAACAACTTCAATTTTATTGATATCTAATTTTTTATAAAACTTAGGCATTAATTCCTTCAATAGGTTTGAACAACTTATAATTTTATTTGCTTTTAATAGCACTTCTTCTTCTTGTTTAATAACCAAATTATGAACATTAACATCCTGATGCTTAATTTTATTATAATAAGACCATATTTTATATGATGTATGCAATTTAACTACAATTGGTATATTATATTTTTCATTATCAAAATAAATTGTTTCAGCACCAAATTCTGGCGTTTCAATAACATCGATTTTATAGTTATTATTAATGTTAGTTATTGTTTCAGCAACTCTTTTTCGATACGAAATATAATCATCAACAGTTTCATCTTTTAGTTTTCTAAATATACGAATAACATGGATTCCATTATCATAATAGTCTTGATTTTTTTCTAAAGAAGCAGCAACCACAGTAACGAAACAATTTTCTTTTATTAAGTTACATGCTAACAATTCTTGATAAGTAGCTATACCTCCAAATTGTGTTTCTCTAGGATATTCACTATTAACTAAACAAATATGCATAATAATTATTTCCTCCTTAATTTTAATATTTTACCTTCTGGGTAAACAATGCTAGAAACTAGGCTCCTAGTTTCCTCAACTGTACAATTATCAGTAAATATTGTACATAGTGCTTGCCTAGAAATGTCATCAAAATACTGTTCATGCTCATGAAAAGCGTATTTAACTCTATTCATTATTTCTTCACTGCTTAAAGAAGAATTCCTAAATAATAGTCTTTCTATAATACAATTATATAAGTCGTGCATCGTTAAAACAATCAGTTGAATATCGATTAATTTAACAATTTTACTTTCTAAGATTTTATAATAATTTTTATAGGAAATAGTCAGTGACATATCTTTTTCTAATTTAATCATACAATTAATTTCATCGTAATTTACTGCATATCGATTATCATGCGATCCAAAAGAAAATATAAATTGTTCTTTCTTTTGTCTAGCTTCATATTCTTCAATAGATACATGTTTAAAAAGATTTGGATTATCATCTTCTCGTTGTTTTCTAGTTGTTATAAACATTAATGGGTGAACACCATATTGACTAACTAAATAATCTTCAACAGATGTTTTGCCAGCACCACTTGGGCCTGCCAAAAGAATTAATTTTGGTTTGTTTTCTTTATTCATATAAACCTCTAAAAATCCTTAACAATACCTTTATTGTTATTTAGCATAATACATGCGTTTATCAAAATTCACATAAAACTTTCTTTATCATTACTCAATATAATATATTTTTTGTTCTTTTTTTAATTTTATATATACAGCGATTCCATATCTAAAATAATATAAATATTATGTCCTTCGTCATTGATTTACAAATGCATAATAACAAAATCACTAATCTTTGCAAAAATTAAAAAGCCATTCTAGCTTTATTTATTCATTTGGTGGAGTAGAGGAGAGTTGAACTCCTGTCCAATATATCCTATTATATGACATCTACAAGTTTAGTATGATTTATTATTTCCTATTTAATATGGCTAATACGTACCTTTTAAATAGTAAGTTTAATAATTATTCGGATATAACACTTAAACAATATTATATCTATAACTTATATAAATTAACCTTCAAAATACTCCTATAAGTAAAAGAATTATGAAGGGCTCCTTTTTGCTTAAGTGTTAGGCAAAAGCAGGAGCGAAACCAAATTTAGGTTCGTCATTTATTTTTTTGTGCATTTTAAGTTTGCCAACTACCTGCAGTCATATATAGTGATACATGTCGAAACCGAATCTACCCCATATACTTGTGATATATTACCATAAATTTGGGTTTTTGTAAATCTAAACACTAATATCTGAGCGACTTTCTGGATTTAACGACAAATCTTTAAATTCCCTTCTTAAATATAAAGGATAGGCAGCTGCACCAATCATTGCTGCATTATCTGTACAATAAAGCATTCTTGGCACTAATAGTTTACCATTATGTTTATCACATATTTTTTGTACTTCTTCTTTTAAATATTTATTTGCAGACACTCCTCCAGCGATGACAACATTTTTAATATTAGTATTTTCCATAGCTTTATCAAGTTTTCTAGTTATTTGATCTATCGCTGCTGTTTGAAAAGAACATGCTAAATCATTAATATTTATCCTCTTTCCTTTCATTTTTAAAGTATTAACTAAATTAATAACTTGGCTTTTAAGTCCACTATAACTAAAATTATAAGTATCATCATCTAGTGGTTTAGGAAGCTTATAAGTATTTTTCCCCTCTTTAGCAGCTTTTTCAACATTAGGTCCTCCAGGATATTTCATACCAAGAACTCTTGCTACTTTATCATACGATTCCCCAATTGCATCATCTAAAGTAGAACCCAAAATTTTAAAATCATAATCTTTTTCCATAATAAGTAATTCTGTGTGCCCACCACTTAATATAAGCGCAATTAAAGGAAATTCTAGCTTGCTTTCAAGATTGTTAGCATATATGTGCCCTATTAAGTGATTTACCCCTATAAGTGGCTTATTATAGGTATAGGAAAGAACCTTGGCAAACTCAACACCTACTAATAAAGAACCCAGTAATCCCGGTTTATATGATACTGCAATTGCATCAATATTATCGAGTTTTATATTAGCTTTTTCTAGCGCTTCTTCTAAAACTAAGGTAATTACTTCAGTATGCATTCTAGATGCAAGTTCAGGAACTACACCACCATACTTAGCATGAATATCCATTTGAGTTGCTATAACAAGTGATAAGCAACTATTTCCATTTCTAACAATACTTATACTTGTTTCATCACACGTTGTTTCAATTGCTAATATATTAATATCTTTCATATTATCAACTCCATTAATAATGCATTTGAGCCATCTTTATAATATTTTTCTCTTTTATTTATTACACTAAAACCTAACTTTTTATATAAATTTATTGCTTTTTTGTTATTATCAGAAACTTCTAAAACAATTCTAGATATTTTTTTATCCTCTACTATACTATTAATTAATTTAGTAGCAATACCTTTTTTTCGAAATAATGAATCAACAAAAACATATTCTAAGTCATATTCTTTATCTATTAAAATACCAATTATAAAACCAACTATTTGCTTATTAATAGCATAACATTTTAAAATATAATCTTTTTTATTTATATAACCTTCTAAATTATATATTTGTTTAAAATTATTATCAAAAGAATCCACTAACTTATAAATATATTTAATATCTTCTTTAATAATATCTCTAATCATTTCCAACACCAATTTTCTTTATATAAACAGGATTTACTTGATGCGGATTTACTTTCTTTTTTTCTTTTGCAAAATCAATAATTTTTTTATAATCAATAGAAACGTTTGTTACCAATGTATCTTTTATCTCTTTTTTGATATCACTATGGTTTACATAATATATAGGTTTGCTTAGAATGTTTTTTTTATATTCTGCAATAAAAAAACCATTTTTATCATCAATTCCAAAGTTGACATCTGACTCTTTTGTTAGACATTTCATAACATCAAAATGTGTAAAGGGAATAATATCAATCTTTTTTAAATATGCAAAAGTTTTTGCTACAGTAACACCAAGTCTAACGCCAGTAAAAGAACCTGGCCCATTAATTATTATTATTTGATCTATGTTTTCATTGTCACAAACTTCTTTAAAACTTGGCATTAAAAACTTACTATTATACTTTTCATTAATAATATGTTTTTCTTTTTTAACATTATAACCATCTAAAAGAACAATATGTATATCATAAAGATGGGTGTCTATATATAGTGTTTTCATAACTTACCCTATAAAACAGATTCACAAAGTTCTTCATATTCACTTCCATATGGAATAATAGTAAGAACTCTAGTATTTTCGTCAACAACTTTAAAAATTACATCCAATCTGTTTTCTGGTAATTTATCTTTAATAATATCCGCCCATTCAATAATTGTAATACCACCACTTTTATAGTAATCTTTAAAACCTATTGAATTATCATCATCATCTAAGCGATACACATCCATATGATATAAAGGAAGTTCACCATTTTGATATTCTTTTACAATATTAAAAGTAGGGCTTGTGATTGTGTCTTCAATACCTAAAGCTTTAGCAAATCCTTTAACAAAAATCGTTTTACCACTACCAAGCTCACCATCTAAACATATAACCATATTAGGAAATTTTTCTGATTCAATATTTTGAGCTAAAACATAAGTGTCCCTCTCACTTCTAGAAGTAAATTTAAAATTCATTATATATCACCTTAATTAATTATAAGAAAGTTTTTAATTAATAACAAGTCATTAAAAGAGGTTTGACATCTATTTTTAAAATTTTAGGCAAAAAAAATTGGCAACTACCTATCTTAGCATTACACTATTTTCGGCGTGTTAGGTCTTAACTTCTCTGTTCGGGATGGGAAGAGGTGTACCACCTAAGCTATCGTTACCAATAAAAGAATTTTGCTCTTTAAAAACTCGATAATATAATAATAATCTATAAATCACAAATAAAATAAGTTAAATCCTCGATCTATTAGTACTGGTCAACTCAATGTATCACTACACTTCCATCTCCAGCCTATCAACCTTGTAGTCTACAAGGGATCTTACTTCATAAAGAATGGGAAAACTCATCTTGAAGGGGGCTTCCCGCTTAGATGCTTTCAGCGGTTATCCTTTCCATACATAGCTACTCTGCACTGCAACTGGCGTCACAACAGATACACCATTGGTATGTCCATTCCGGTCCTCTCGTACTAGGAACAGCTCTCCTCAATTTTCCTACGCCAACGACGGATAGGGACCGAACTGTCTCACGACGTTCTGAACCCAGCTCGCGTGCCACTTTAATGGGCGAACAGCCCAACCCTTGGAAGCGAATCCACCTCCAGGATGTGACGAGCCGACATCGAGGTGCCAATCACCACCGTCTATGTGAACTATTGGGTGGTATCAGCCTGTTATCCCCAGGGTAACTTTTATCCGTTAAGCGACGGCAATTCCATATTCTACCGCCTGATCACTTTGTCCTGCTTTCGCACCTGCTCGACTTGTAGGTCTCGCAGTTAAGCTCCCTTATGCCAATACACTCTGCGATTGATTTCCAACCAATCTGAGGGAACCTTTGAGCGCCTCCGTTATCTTTTAGGAGGCGACCGCCCCAGCCAAACTGCCCACCAGACACTGTCCTTCACCCAGATAATGGGTGTAAGTTAGAAATCAAACAATTCAAGGGTGGTATTCCAAGGGTGACTCCGTATAAACTAGCGCCTATACATCAAAGTCTTCCACCTATTCTCTACAAGAATTATCTGAGTTCAATATCAAGCTACAGTAAAGCTCCATGGGGTCTCTCCGTCCTGTCGCTGGTAACCTGCATTTTCACAGGTATTAAGATTTCACCGAGTCTATGGTTGAGACAGCGCCCAAATCGTTACGCCTTTCGTGCGGGTCAGAACTTACCTGACAAGGAATTTCGCTACCTTTGGACGATTATAGTTATCGCCGCCGTTCACTGGGGCTTCAACTCATTGCTTTGATGTTATCGACTTACGTCCATCTTACAAATTGTCTTAACCTTCCAGCACTGGGCAGGCGTCAGCCCCTATACATCAGCTTACGCTTTAGCAGAGACCTGTGTTTTTGGTAAACAGTCGCTTGGGCCTATTCACTGCGGGTTTCCGAAGAAACCTTCCCTTATTCCGAAGTTACGGGATCATTATGCCGAGTTCCTTAACCATAGTTATCTCGCTCACCTTAGGATTCTCTCCTTGACCACCTGTGTTGGTTCTAGGTACAGGTGCTTATAGCATATCTTTAGAAGCTTTTCTTGGAAGCTTGGAGTCAAAAGACTTAGCAGTCCGTAGACCACGTCGTCATCACGTTTCAGCCTTATCGATATCACGGATTTTCCAATGTATCAGCCTTTGCGCTTAAACCAGAATCCAATAACTGGCTCTTTCTATCCTTCTTCGTCACTCCATCAGTGCTATAAACAGTACAGGAATATAAACCTGTTGTCCATCGACTACGCATTTCTGCCTCGCCTTAGGTCCTGACTAACCCAGGGAAGACGAACTTGACCCTGGAAACCTCGGTCAAATAGTGGGTAGGATTCTCACCTACCTTACGTTACTCACACCGGCATTCTCACTTCTAAACGCTCCAATAGTCCTCACGGTCTATCTTCAGTGCATTTAGAACGCTCCCCTACCACTTATATTTACATATAAATCCACAGCTTCGGTAATATGTTTAGCCCCGGTACATTTTCGGCGCAGAATCACTCGACTAGTGAGCTATTACGCACTCTTTAAAGGATGGCTGCTTCTGAGCCAACCTCCTAGCTGTTCGTGCAATTCCACATCCTTTCCCACTTAACATATATTTAGGGACCTTAACTGGTGGTCTGAATTGTTTTTCTCTCGCATATGGACGTTATCACCCATAAACTGACTCCTGAAGCTATAACATCTGGTATTCGGAGTTTGATTGTAGTCAGTACCGCTAGATGCGGCCATCCCACATTCAGTGCTCTACCCCCAGAGTAAAATCTTCAAGGCTAGGCCTAAACCTATTTCGAGGAGAACCAGCTATATCCGAGTTCGATTGGAATTTCACCGCTAATCACAAGTCATCCAAACACGTTACAACGTATCCTGGTTCGGTCCTCCATAGTGTGTTACCACTACTTCAACCTGCTCATGACTAGATCACTCGGTTTCGGGTCTACAGCATTGTACTAAAGCGTCCTATTAAGACTCGCTTTCACTTCGGCTCCGTGTATTCCACTTAACCTTGCACAACACCATAACTCGCCGGCTCATTCTGCAAAAGGCACGCTCTCACCCATTAACGGGCTCGAACTTCTTGTAAGCACATGGTTTCAGATTATCTATTTCACTCCCCTTCCGGGGTTCTTTTCACCTTTCCCTCACGGTACTTGTTCACTATCGGTCATTAGAGAGTATTTAGCCTTACGGGATGGTCCCCGTAGATTCCGACAAGATTTCACGTGTCCCGCCGTACTCAGGATACATTTAAGAGTCTAATTGATTTCGCTTACAAGGCTATCACTTTGTATCGCTATTTTTTCCAAAATATTCAGCTATCAAGTAGTTTTGTAACTCCGTATAAAATGTCCTACAACCCCAATCCGAAGATTGGTTTGGGCTATTACCTTTTCGCTCGCCACTACTAAGGTAATCGATTTTTCTTTCTTTTCCTCCAGTTACTAAGATGTTTCAATTCACTGGGTTACCCTCACTAACACTATGTATTCATGTTAGGATACCAAAATTGGTAAGTTTCCTCATTCGGAGATCCCCGGATCATAGTTTACTTACAACTCCCCGAGGCAATATCGCTGTTTGTCGCGTCCTTCATCGTCTTCTAATACCAAGGCATCCACCATGCGCCCTTATTAATTTAACCACTATTTTTTATTTGATGAGTTATGAGATCTTAATGCAATATATTAGGAAATATATTGCTACTCATTATATTATCTAGTTTTCAAAGAACAAAATTCTGAGAGAATGTTCTCTCAAAACCAAGTAAAAATTCAATTTGATGCTTTCTACATGAAATCTTTTCACAATTTAATGTGCCAACCCCGAAGATTTCATACGGTTTTTTTCTACGTTATAAATTCTCCATAGAAAGGAGGTGATCCATCCCCACGTTCTCGTAGGGATGCCTTGTTACGACTTTACCCCAGTCACCTGTCCTACCCTCGGCGCCCCCGTCCCTTACGGGTTCGGCTAGCGACTTCAAGTATTACAGACTCCCATGGCATGACGGGCGGTGTGTACAACACCCGGGAACGTATTCACCCCGACATTCTGATTCGGGATTACTAGCGATTCCGACTTCATGGAGTCGAATTGCAGACTCCAATCCGGACTGAGACCGACTTTAAGAGATTAGCTTTACGTCACCGTATTGCGACTCGTTGTATCGGCCATTGTAGCACGCCTGTAGCCCTAGATGTAAGGGGCATGATGATTTGACCTCATCCCCACCTTCCTCCAGTTTACACTGGCAGTATTCCAAGAGTCCTCAACTAAATGTTAGCAACTTAGAAAAAGGGTTGCGCTCGTTATTGGACTTAACCAAACATCTCACGACACGAGCTGACGACAACCATGCACCACCTGTCACTCGGGTAACCTCCACTATATTTCTATAGCTTTGCCGAGGATGTCAAATCTAGGTAAGGTTCTTCGCGTACTTTCGAATTAAACAGCATGCTCCACCGCTTGTGCGGGTGCCCGTCAATTCCTTTGAGTTTCAGCCTTGCGGCCGTACTACTCAGGCGGAGTACTTAATGTGTTAACTTCAGCACCGGTAACCCGACACTTAGTACTCATCGTTTACGGCGTGGACTACTAGGGTATCTAATCCTATTTGCTCCCCACGCTTTCGTGCCTCAGCGTCAGTAACAGCCCAGCAAATCGCCTTCGCCACTGGTGTTCCTCCTAATATCTACGCATTCTACCACTACACTAGGAATTCCATTTGCCTCTACTGTACTCTAGCCTACCAGTTTATAAAACGAACCGAAGTTAAGCTTCGGGCTTTAATTTTATACTTAACAAGCCGCCTACGCACCCTTTACGCCCAATAAATCCGGATAACGCTCGCCACCTACGTATTACCGCGGCTGCTGGCACGTAGTTAGCCGTGGCTTTCTTGAATGGTACCGTCAAGTAAGATTCATTTCCTAATCTTACAACTCTTTCCAAACAACAGAATTTTACAACCCATAGGGCCTTCATCATTCACGCGGCATTGCTCGTTCAGGGTTCCCCCCATTGACGAATATTCCTAACTGCTGTCTCCCGTAGGAGTCTGGGCCGTGTCTCAGTCCCAGTGTGGCCGATTAACCTCTCAGTTCGGCTACGCATCATCGCCTTGGTAGGCCATTATCCCACCAACTAGCTAATACGCCGCAGGCCCATCTCTAAGCGAAGCTTTAAAGGCTTCTTTACTCCGTAGAGCACATTCGGTATTATCAGTCGTTTCCAACTGTTATTCCCAACTTAGAGGCAGGTAACCCACGTGTTACTCACCCGTTTGCCACTAGAGGAAGAATCCAAATCCATAATCACTCTGTCTTGAAGCAAGCTTCTTAACTTTGTTCAAATTTCAACGGGTCCTCTCGTTCGACTTGCATGTCTTAGGCATGCCGCCAGCGTTCATCCTGAGCCAGGATCAAACTCTCAATAAAAAATCGATTTCTCGATATATTATTTTAAATTTAATCAAAGCTACTCAAATTGACTTTTTTTACTTAGTTTTCAAAGAACATTCACATTCCACTTGTGGAATGCACAAGTAATATATCAAATATGGCCCATCTTGTCAACAAAAAAACATTTTTTTTCGTTTTTTTACACTTTTTTTTATTTTTTTTAAGATTTTTACAAATTTTTATTATTAAAATTGGCAATTTACTTATTTTTTAATGCTTTATACTCATTATAATATTTCATAACAACTTCTTTTTTAAAAGGAACTTTTCCTTTTTCTTTAATGTCTATTAATTTATTTAGACTATGTTTAACAATTAAATCAATTTCTTTTGAATATCCCATTTTCTTTGAATGATATTTATATTCATTTTTATCTAAAATGCGATGCTTTCCATCAGGGAAAATTCTTAAATCAAGATCATAATCAATATATTTAATTATATTTCCATCAATTAAATATGGTGATGCTATATTACAATAATAAAACAAACCATATTTTTTAAATTGTGCCAATATATTGAACCATTCATTTTTATAAAAAAACAATATTGCCGCTTCTTTTGTATAGTGTGTTCTTCCATCATTTTCAGTTAGTTTAACTTTATCGTTAGCACATACGATATAATCTTTTTTTATATCAAGAACAACAGCTTCACCACTAATTCTATCTATCTTACCATTGTGCTTATAACAATGAATTGCTAATTTATCTCCTTTTTTCATAAAACGCCTTTGCATCTTAAAAACTAACTGTTTTTAAGATATTCTTCTGCAGTCAGAAGTTGAGTGTCCTTTAAACCTATAATTTCATTATCTTTATTATATATATAACTATTATCAATATTCACATCGGGCGCAATGCCTACTCCTTCGATACAAGCTTTGTCTTTCCTAAGCCATCTATATGATGTATATTTTATACTTGTTCCATTTGTTAATTTATGAGTATGCTGCACTTTACCTTTTCCATAACTATTATTACCAACAAGATATACGCCGTAAGAATCTTTCATTGCTGAAACGAAAATTTCGGCAGCAGATGCCGTCTCTTTGTTTATAAGAATTGCTATTTTATAATTTTTCTCATTATCATCAATATCTTTATAAGCTTTAATACCATCTTTACTTTCAAGATAATATATTATACTATCCTTTTTTAAAAATAACATCGAAGTATTATATGCCTGTGTTAAATATCCTCCTATATTTCCTCTTACATCAATAATCAATTTCTCTATTTTTGATTCATCTATTGCCTTTAATACCTCTTTTACTTCTTCATTTAAATTTTTACTAAACACTTTAATTTTAAGATAACCGATACCATTATCTTTTTCTTCATAAATAACACTAGGAATAGTTATTTCCTCAGCTTTAAGATTAAAAGAAATAATTTCGCCATTTCGGTCAACATCTATGTTTAACTCTTTTTTTGACTTGTTAATTATTTCTACAAGCTCCTTAGTAGTTCCATTTTCAACAAGAATGTTATTTATTTTTAAAAGTTTATCTCCTTCTTTCACTCCAGCTTTATCCGCAGGAGACTTTTCAATCACTTTAACAACAATATCATCTTTAATATATATTCCTATTCCTTTATAAGTGCTGTTTAGGGTTTGATGCATGGATATTGATTTATCTTTATCCAAATAAGTAGTATATTCTTCGGATAAAGAAGAAAGCATACCATTGATTGCATTTTGAATTAATTCATTTTTATTAGTATCTTTATAATATTTATTTGATATCTCATCATATATATCAAAAAACTCAATTATATCTTCATTTTCAAGATATTTTAAATATTTTGCATGTTTAAGAGGAACTTGCCCTTGATATAAAATAGTCCCTATTGTTAGCCCTGAAATAATGGATGTTATAATCATAATAATAATAACTTGATACAATTTATAACCCTTTTTCATAATAGACTCCTACTTATAATATTATCAAACTTTTTTATATTTGACAAAAGATTCCAATAATAATTTGATAATTTTTACATAAAAAAAGAATCAAACACAACTGATTCTTTTTAACTACTGTAGTAAAGTTTCTATTGTAGAGTTATCTTCGATAAAACTAATTACTTTTCCATCTTTTATTTTAAGTAAAGTTGTTCCTTTAAATTTAAAATCTTCAGAACTTATAATATTTTTATTGCTTTTATCTGATACATAATCCTCGTTTAATTTGTTAGAAAGATCGCAATAGTAAATCTTAATAGCATCTTCTTTTTCTTTATATGCATCAAACAATTGATTATAATAGTTTGCATTTTCTTCTTTTTTATTATATACAAGAACATAATACTCATCATATGGTCTGTTTAATATTGTTCCTACAAGAGTAACATCATAATTAATCTTAGTTGCACTGATTTTATTTTCTTTTGATCTTTTATCAACTAAAAATGCAGAAAGAAAATATATCCCAATAATTATTATTATCATTATTACTAATATTAGTATGGATCTTCTTAACTCCTCATTTCCATCAAAACTATTATCTTTAAGTAATTTCTGTTTAGTTTGTTTCTTATAAGACTTTTTACCCTTACTTTTTATTTCTTTTTTGTTTTTATCAATTTTCGCTTTAATTCTTGCCATACTTAAACCACCTATATCTATTATAGGAAATAATAATCTTTTATGCAAGAAAAAAGCCTTATTAAATTAATAAGGCTCTATATTATTCGCTAGTTATTCTCACCTTTATATTTGATGATACTTCATAACTAACAAGTGAATTTTCATTTACAATTTGCACTTTTACATCATGTTCACCTACGCCAAGCCCAGATAAATCCACATAAGCGTTAATGTCTTTTTCAGTAATATTCTCAAGTACTGAGGCAACTCCTTTGGCAATAACTGAAATCTTGGTATCAGATATAATATTGGCTTTTAAACCACTACCAAGGTTTTTATGGGATATACTAGAAATACCAATAGCTTTTTGTTGTTCATTTCCAAATGATAAAGAAACCTTTACTGAAGAATCTGACATATAACGAACACCCGTTGGTTTACTTAATGTTACATTATATACTTTAGCATTATCATTTCCTAAACCCTCGATATCTATTGTAACAGGAATTGAGGTTAAGTTTGAAATTAATGATTCATTACCATATATAGTAATAGAAAATTCACTTGAATCATTAATCTGTATTGATGAAATGCTCTTGCCAGTTAATAATTTACCTTTTGTTTTAACAACTACAGGTATATTAGCAGAATAACTGTCTAACTCAATTGTGGCACTTAAAGTGTTTGGAACAATTTCAACATTGTTTAATATATTACCTGTATTATCGTAAGCAACTAGTTTACAATCAATATCATATGTTTTTGCTTCTTTTAAATCACTTTCTTTATTTCCCAAATCAACAAGCGCTTTAACCCATGCTATTTTCTTTAAAGAAGTCTCGCTTCCTTTAACAACAACCTCAGATTTTGATAATGATACATTTTTAACACTCAATTTAGAATCTAACTTATCTTGATTTATAAGTTCATGAGTTACACTTGATACACTACTAACTTTATTTTTAACCATTACCGATACATAACTTGGATCAAGTTTATATACTAAATTATCAATGTTTTTTGAATACGTAAAATAAACTTTATATGCAGAATCTGATGCTGTATATGAACTTAAATCAAGAAATACTTCATACTCACCAATTTGTTTTGAAAGGTAAATATCACTTTTTCTCCCCGATATAGTTATATCAACGGTTTTGGGAGCTCCTTCGATAACATAAGCTTCTTCATTATATTTAAGTTTTACTGGAACATTTGTAATAACTTCTGCATTGTTCTCGACAAGGGTTATTACCTTATTATCTATAAGTAAGAAAAATAACACTGCTAAAATAAGTGACAAATATATTAAAAAGGATGGTTGGTTAAGAATTTTATCAAGAACCTTACCCTTTCTTTTCAATGAATTTTGCGTATTAAATACTAATCTACTTATAGGTATAACTATAATTTTATCAAAGAATTTATATATTGATTTAAATATTTTCATCTTCATCCTCCGTATGTTTCTTTTCATCAGAATCAAAGAAAATTTCTGTTTTAGGTCCTAACTCATTTAAAAGCAAAGTCCTAAATTCTTCGTTTGATAAATTATAATGAAGCTCGCTATCAAATGCGATTGAACTTCTTCCAGTTTCCTCAGAAACGATAAGTGCCAAAGCGTCACTTTCTTCGGCTATACCAAGAGCAGCCCTGTGTCTTGTTCCCAATCTTTTTGATAAATTTTGATTCATACTAGTCTTAAAAACAGAGCCCGCACAAGTTATTTTATCGCCCTGAATAATAACACCCCCATCATGAAGTGGAGAATTTGGAAAGAAAATTGACTCTAATAATGAATCATTGACATCTGCATATATTTTGGTAGAACTATCAATATATTCTTGCAATGAGACTTCCCTTTCAATAACTATTAAGGCTCCAATTTTATTCTTTTTAAACCAATCAATCGCAAGCATTATTTCATTAACAACTTTTTCCCTTTCATCAAATGTTAAAATTTTATGTCTTCCTAAAAGCTGAGTTCTACCAATTGATTCTAAGACATTTCTTATTTCGGGTTGGAAAATTACAATTAATGCTAAAGGTCCCCATTCAACTGCATATTCAAGAATAACTCCGACTGTATACAAATTTAAAATATCGCTAATAAATTTAACTAATAAAATGATTATTACCCCTTTTACAATCAACACCATTTTTATATTATTGCGAACATTTTTTAAAATATAATAAAAGGCTATCCACACAGCACATATATCAATTATTTTTGTGATAATAGACCATATTAATGACAAATTCATAGTAATCCTCCTTGTGTATAGTTAATTATAACAAAATTTGTTAATAAATTAAATACATATTTTATTTTAACTCATCAGTTGTATCAACCGAAGCTTGATTTATAGAAACTTCTTGATTTTTCACAGGAGTTAAAGCATCTAGCTTTTCACGCGACGGTATTTTCATCGAAGGGAATTTATTTTTATCTTGTCCTTTAGGTTTTTTACTTTTTACAGGTAAGTCTGTCGTTCTTCTTTTACTAACAATATAACCAACTAAAGAAAATATTAAAATCCCTGCAAATACCGTTAATGGGAGATAAAATCTTGTAATTAAATCAACTAACTGTTTCATTTTTAATTATTTCCACCTTTCCTGTCGTTGGAACAATTTGAATAAAGGTATTACCATCATTAAGAATTAATCGTTCTCCTTTTTCATCCGTATAAATTGTTTGAGCACTTCTAGATTCTTTAGACCAATTAATTTTTATTGCCTTACCTTCACTAACATAATAGCCTGTTCCACTATCAACATTATTAATATCTTGTCTGCCTTTATTCATACCATCATTTAAACCATAATTTGCTATTTGATATATAATAATATTCTTTACTAAAACGCCATCATTATTTTCATGATCAATCTGTTTAATCCCATCTTGAAAACGAATGTATTTTAAAGATTCTTGATCATATTCATATTTGATCTTTGTATTCTGAGAATAAGTAATGTTAACACTATCAGCATCTTGAACACTTTCATATGTATTTAATTTTACTGGTTCTGCAGAATATTTTAATAAATTTTCTTTTTCTGTTTCAACCGAATACTTTAGTTTTTCTCTAGCTTTTGCCAACAACTCCATATTAGTAAAACCATTATGTGGAGCTCCAATATTTTTAGTACGATAAAAATATACTCCCTCATATGTTAATCCATTGATGTTATTTATTTTAAGATTTCTTATATCACTTTGGGCTTGAGGGCTCCATCCCCAATGTACATATATGGCATCATTTTCTAAAACATAATCAAGAAAATAATGTCTAGCACTTCTTACAGAGCCAATCACTGCTTCGGGTACATCTTTATACAAAGCTAAATATCTAGTAAGTCCACCTTCAACAACAATTTCATATACTATATACGCTTTATTTAAACTTGATTGAACTTTCCTTGCCTCATTAATGTTATTAATCATAATAGCAAAGGGCCTTGTTTTAGATTTTTCATCTATAATTTGAACTTCTTTTATTATTTCTTTTGCTTTCGGTTTTAATATAGGTTTTTTATCATCTTTTTTTATTACCAAAAAAACAACAATTATTATTAATAATATTATTATTATACTAGCTATTATGATACTTTGTTTCTTATTTTTCATATGAATTTACCCTTTCCAGATCTTTTTTCTTGATGGCATCTCTTTTATCATATAATTTTTTACCTCTACATAGACCTACTAATATTTTAGCTTTGTTATTTTTCATATATATTTTAAGAGGAACTAATGTATAATTTCCTTTTGATATTTTTTCTTTTAATTTAAGTATTTCTCTTTTGTGAAGCAATAATTTTCTTTCACGATATTCATCATGATTGAATACTGAGCCTTCATCATATTTTGCTATATACATATTAATGATTAATGCTTCATTGTTCTTAATTCTTACATAGCTATCTTTTATATCAGCAGAACCTTTTCTAATCGCTTTTATTTCGGTTCCTAATAATACTATTCCACATTCAATTTCTTCTTCAACAAAATAGTTAAAATAAGCTTTTCTATTTTTTATTTCCATATTTTTTATGCTCACCTACCAGTTCAAAATCAATAATTCGTTTTTCCTTTGATGCATTTACAACTTTAACTTTAACCTTATCACCTATAGTATACTTAATGTTATTATTACTTACAAGCGAAAGTAGTTCTGGAACATAAGTATAAAACCCGTTTAATGTTGATACATGTACCAGTCCTTCAACTAAGTTATCTAGTTTTACAAAAAAACCAAAATTAGCTACACCAGAAATTATTCCATTATATTCCTCATTTATATGGTCTTCCATATATTCCGCCATTTTCATATCTAAAACATCTCTTTCAGCCTCATCTGAAGCCTGTTCTTTGATACTGGCATGATGAGTATATTCTTCTAATATGTTTTGATAATATTTAATTGTTTCATTATTTATATTACACTCAAATAAATATTTATTGAGCAATGTATGAACCATAAGATCTGGAAATCTTCTAATCGGAGATGTAAAATGGGTATATATATTACTAGCCAAACCAAAATGCCCTATATTATCTGGCGAATATACAGCTTTTTTCATACTTCTTAATAACATATCTGAAAAAACATCAAACGCCTTTGAATCTTTTAATGATAATAATATCTTTTGCATTGTTTTAGGTGTAATATTATTTGTGTTAACATCAAGCTTATAATTCATTATTTTAAGAAAATTTAAAAACTCTTCGATTTTTTCTGTTTTAGGTTCTCCATGAACACGATATACAAAAGGAAGATCCATATTATAAATATTTGAGGCAATTGTTTCATTTGCTGCTATCATAAAGTCTTCAATTAAGTTTTCCCCTGCAAGCTGAAGCCTTTTAACAATATCAATCGCTTTCCCATTTTCATCTTGAATTACCTTAGCTTCATCAATAGAAAAATCAATATAACCACGGTTGATTTTGGCTTTTCGAAGAATGTCTGAAAGTTCTTTCATTAAAAATAAATCATCTTTGTAATTTTCATAACCGTCAGGAACAATCCCTTCGATTAGAATTTTATTAACATTGTTATATGTCATTTGCTTCTTACTTCTGATTACAGACTTAAATATATCATGATTAATAATTTGCCCTTTGGAATTGATAGTCATTATACAACTTATTGTAAGTCTATCCTCATTTTCATTTAGAGAACATATTCCGTTTGAAAGTCTATGAGGAAGCATGGGTAATACTGTATCAGCTAAATATGATGATGTTCCTTTTGAAAAAGCATCTTCAAATAAAGGCGTTCCTTCTTTAACATAGTATGATACATCAGCAATGTGAACACCCAAAATATAATTTTCATTCTCTTTTTTGATGCTTATTGCATCATCTATATCTTTAGTATCATCACCATCAATAGTAAAAATTGTTTCCTTTCTTAAATCTTTTCTATCTTTTATTTCTTCTGACTTGATACTTGTTGGAATACTTTCAAGTTGCTTTAGGGATGCATCTGAAAAATCCGGGCTTATTTCATGCGAATAAGCAATAGCCAATATATCAACACCTGGATCATTTTTATGACCTATTATTTTTACTATTTTTCCAAGATAATAGTTTGCTTTTAACTCTTTTATTATTTTTACTAATACTTTATGACCCTCAACACAACCATTTAAAGACTCCTTAGTAATTTCTAAAGATATATTTTTCTTTTTATCATCTAATATAAAACCAAGCTTTCCATGTTTATTAATTATTTCTCCAACTAAAAAATTTAAATCTCTTTTTAAAATATTAATAACGATTCCTTCATTATTTATATAATCAACTTCTACATAATCGCCATCAATTGCTGAATTTAAATTTGACTTTTCAATAAATATATCTTCCCCATTATCCCCAGTCACAAAGCCATTACCATTTTTATTTATACGTATGTAACCTGTTATTATTGAAGAACATTTTTCGGTTAATATATATTTATCTTTCTTAGTCCTATGAACTTTTCCTTCAGAAATAAGGATATTAATTATCTTTTGTAATTCTTGATAATCTTCTACAGATGTTAAACCAAGTAAATCATTTATTTCTATTAAACTTATAGAGCTTTTGCAATCTTTTAATTTTTCAATAATGTTTTCTTTCATATGCTAACACTTTTCCCAATCTTTATAATCATCTATATTATTTAGATTAACACTCCTACTCCCACATTTATATATAACTTTCTTTTCTTTATTTTGATATTTAATTTCTATTTCATCATCGTACATAAAATTTTTATCCAAATACATAGGATTTTTTTCGTTAACAATACTTTTATTTAATAAACCTCTGTATATAAGATCACCAATTGTTACAATACAATCGCTACCTTTAGTACATATCCCGTTATCTGAAAGCTCACAAAAAACACTAGCAGCATTCATAACATCTTTTAATGCTGCTACATTTTTATCAAGCTTTGATTTTTTTATAAGCATATTTACGCCTAAACCAACTGTAATACTAAGAGATGCTACTAAAGCGATAGAAACAAGCAGTTCAATCAAAGTAAAACCATTTTTTATTATTTGTTTTTCATTTTCCATATTTATATTATATATTAATAGCATATGTTTTGCAATTTAAAAAAGCAACAATTGTCGCTTTTATTCATCATTATTTTATAAAAAGTATAAATGATATAAGAAAGAATAGAATTCCTAAAATTAGTGTAAGTCTACTGATAAAAAGTTCAGTTCCTCTTTCTTTCATATTTTGAAAAAGTGCTTCATTACCACCAGTTAACACATTTCCAGCGCTACTTGCTTTTCTACTTTGTAAAAGTACGATTACTATTAATAATACCGATACTATTAATAAAATTGTCTCTAGCATCTTAATCTTCCTTTCTATTATTTGTTTTTTTAGTTTTCTTAGTTTTTTCTTCTTTTTCTGGTTCTTCCTTAACCTCTTTATTTAATAATTCTGGGCTAATTTCACCAGTTTCTACTAACGAATCAATATGCTCTTTTGTAAGAGTTTCATATTTAATTAGTGCATCTGATAAAAGTACAATCAACCCTTCATTCTCAGCAATTATTTTTTTTGCTTTTTGATAACAGTCCTCTATTATTTTTCGTGTAGCTCTATCTATCTCAAGAGCAACTTGGTCTGAAAAGTTTTGGTTTTTTGTATAATCTCTTCCTAAAAAAACATCTTTATTTTTTTCTTCATATTGCATTGGGCCTAAATCAGACATACCATATTCTGTTACCATACTACGAGCATATCTTGTAGCCTTTTTAAAATCATCAGATGCTCCTGTGGACATTTCATTTAGAAAATGTTCCTCTGCAACACGTCCCCCTAATAACCCAGTAATAGTCGCTAATATTTCTGATTTAGTCATAATAGCAATCTTTTCTTCTTTAGGGAGCATCATTGTATAACCACCTGCTATACCACGAGGAATTATTGTTATTTTATGAACTATTTCTGCATCTCTTAATTTTAAACCAATAACAGCATGACCTGCTTCATGAATACTAATAAGTTTCTTTTCTTTATCAGTGATTTTTCTTGTTGTTTTAGCAGGCCCCATTAATACCCTATCAGTTGCTTCATCTATTTCATCCATTGTAATCTCATTTTTATCTCTTCTTACTGCTAAAAGAGCAGCTTCATTAAGAAGGTTTTCAAGATCGGCGCCACTAAAGCCTGGAGTTCTTGCAGCTATAGCCTTCATATTTACAGCTTCGCTAAGAATTTTATTTTCAGCATGAACTTTCAAAATAGCTTCTCTTTCATTTGAATCTGGTAAACTAACTGTTACTTGCCTGTCAAATCTACCAGGGCGAAGTAAAGCTGGATCAAGAACATCCGGTCTATTTGTTGCTGCAATTATAATAATTCCTTCGTTAGCACCAAAACCATCCATTTCAGTTAATAATTGATTTAAGGTTTGCTCTCTTTCATCATGTCCTCCACCAAGCCCTGTTCCTCTTTGGCGACCTACAGCATCAATTTCATCAATAAATATTAAACATGGTGCATTTCTTTTAGCTTCTTTAAACATGTCTCTTACACGTGATGCTCCAACACCAACAAATAATTCAACAAAGTCTGAACCACTTATATAATAAAATGGAACGCTCGCCTCACCAGCAATTGCTTTAGCAAGTAAAGTTTTACCTGTTCCTGGAGGCCCAACAAGAAGTACTCCTTTAGGAATTCTAGCGCCTAGCTTCTGAAACTTTTTAGGGTTTTTTAAGAAGTCTATTAATTCTGCAACTTCTTCTTTTTCTTCTTTAAGACCAGCCACATCAGCAAATGTCTTTTTATTTTGATCATCGCTTAATTTAGCTTTATTTCTTCCGAAATCCATTGAACTACGGTTAGAACTAGCAAGTTTAGAAAATAATATATATGATAATCCTACTAATACGAATAAGGGAAGTACGTTTGCTGTAATATATAATAAAGGGCTAGCTCCTGGATCTTTATATGTATCATATTTTTCAATATTATTTTCACTAATATATTCAGTAATTCTTTTTACTTCCTCAGGAACAACCAATGCTTTAAATGATTCGTTTTTTGCATACGATTCTAATCTTCCTGTAACATAATAAACCGATTCACCGCTTTTAGGTGTTATTGCTATATTTGTCACTTTGTTTGCTTCAAGGTTACTAATTAAACTACCTGTGGACATTTTATGAATTTCTAAACCTTGAAATTTTAACATAAAAATTAAGATGCTTATTAATATAATAAACACTATATATGGACTTAAATTTCTAAGAACATTGTTTTTCTTTGCGTTTGTCATTAATTATTTTTCTTCCTTTCACTAAAAAGTATTATATCATACTTTTCTTCTTTGTCTTTAGCATATTTACTTTTTTTGATACCCGGAATCCACAGTATATTATTTTGGCTATCAACTACTATTGGATAACTTTTTCTTTCATCAATATCTGTTTTTGAATCAATAAAAATATCTTTTACTTTTTTATGACCCAAATTTTTAATTTCCATAACATCCCCTTTTTTCATACCCCTTATATATAAAGGAAGGTTAATCTCTTTTTCTAAAAGCAGTATTTCAAAATTAGAATTGCTTTCAGATGTTAGATTCTTTTTGATAATCCACATTTCATCTTCATAATAGTCATTAAAAATTTTTAAAACAGATTTCCTCTTAATTTCTTTGATAATCATAAATTTATCATAACTTTTTTTAGCTATAAAGTTGTTATTAAGATTAATCTTTATGTTGCTTCTTTTTGAAAAAAGCATATCTATTATATCATTAATATTATTATTTGAAACATCTAATTGATTATTTTTTTGGATTTCCTTAATAATTAGCTCAATACACTTCTTTATAACTAAAATATCTTCCTTTAAAACCTTCTTTAAATCTAAGATATTATCTTTAATAAAACGATGGTTTTTTATATATAAATTAACAAAATCATCATACATTTTTAGTTCCTTACTAAATTGAATAATCTTATTTTTAATATTAGGATTTTCTTCTTTTAATTTGCTAACTATATTATGTCTAAATCTATTTCTGGTATAAGAAGCGTCAGTATTAGTATAATCAATAAAGTATTTAATTTTATTATCATCTAAGTATGTAATAATCTCTTCTTTAGATATATCTAAAAGTACCCTTAAGTATCTTCCATCTTCTTTTTTAATACCAATATAACCCGAAAGATTACTACCTCTTGAAATTCTCATCAAAACAGTTTCAATCAAATCATCATTGTGGTGTGCTGTTAATATATACTTTGCATTATATTTATCAAATAAATTATTGAAAAATTTATATCTAATCTTTCTTGCAGTATCTTCAAAGTTATTAGTAATCCTGTCTTTAATAACATAGCCTTCAAAAATAATCTTATTTTTATTACATAAATCTTCTACATACTTATATTCTTCATTACTTTCTTTTCTAATATTATGATTAACATGAGCACACACAATTTTTATTTTCTTATTTATACTTTTTAAAACATGAAAAAGAAACATTGAATCCGGTCCTCCAGAACATGCTAAAATAATAACATCATTATCATTAAATTTTTTGTTCAAATATTTCTTTATTTCTTTCATAGTCCCCCCCTGTTATTTTATATTTTTTAAATTAAAATCAAGCATTTCTTTAATATCACCATTAAGCAATTTATCCGGATCTGTTGATTCATAACCACTGCGATAATCTTTTACAAGTTTATAGGGTTCAAGTACATAACTTCTAATTTGACTTCCAAAGCTATTATCTCCATAATTTTTGAATCCTGAAATTTTCTCTTCTTGATTTTGTAGTTTTATAGCAAAAAGCTTGCTTTTTAAAATATTCATCGCTAATTCTTTGTTTTTTAACTGACTTCTTTCGTTTTGAACACTAACGACTATCTTAGTAGGCAAATGCGTTATTCGTACTGCCGAATTACTGGTATTAACTGATTGACCCCCTGCGCCAGATGAATGAAATACATCTATTTTCAAATCATTTTCATTTATTTCAACTTCTTCAACCTTTTTAAATTCTGGAGTAATGGTAACAGATGAAAATGATGTATGCCTTCTTGAGTTTGAATCAAAAGGCGACTTTCTAACTAACCTATGTGTTCCACTTTCATGTTTTAAATATCCAAAGGCATTATGTCCAATTATTTTAATTAAACAAGACTTTATTCCTGCTTCTTCACCCAATGATACATCTATTTCTTCATACTTAAAATTATACTTTTCACAAAATCTTATATACATCCTTCTTAAAATATCGCTCCAATCCATGCTTTCAGTTCCACCTGCACCAGCATGAATTTCTAAAAAACAATTTAAAGAATCATATTTATCATTTAAAAAAACTTCGGTTTCTAAATTTTCGATAGTAGTTTTTAAATCTTTAATTTCATTTTCATCAACAAGTTCAAACAGTTCAATATTAACATTTATTCTCTCTTGTAATGATTCAAAAGAGTTAATCGTTTTTTCAATATTACTTATTTCGATATTAATTTCACTACTTCTTTTGATATCATCATAAAAAGATGCTTCTAATGTTTCTTTTTTAAGAATTTCTAAGCGTTCTTTTAACTTATCTAAGTCAAAGAGACCTCCCAATTTCATATAATTTTTCTTTTAATTCAATTAACACATTTTTATCTAACATATTATCATCGCCCTTTAATGACTTTATAATATCATATTTTTCTTGATGTTGCTAAAAAAAGATTGTTATTCTATAATTATTTCATAAGGAGCAGCGGATTATGGTAAATTTCGACTTTAAGTTATTAATTGAAAATGAAACATTAGCTTTTTGTGAATCCTCTGGAACATTAAAAATGTTCAATGTTATTGGTGCTGTTATGAGAGTGGCAAAAATATTAGTTCCAGTAGGTTTAATTATAGTATCTACTGCATCTCTTACTAAAGCATTATTTGAAAAAGATAATGAAAAAATATCAGCCACTGTTAGAGACTTGTTTGTTAAAGCTATTATCGCATTAATGATTTTTTTTATTCCTACTATTATTTATGCATTATTTAAAAATGTTGATAATAAAGAAAAAACTAAAACGGTTTTTTCTCAATGTAATTTATGTATGAAATCAAGTGATGAATGTCACTTATTAATAAATAAAGCTATTAAACACGAAGAAGAAAGAGCTCAAGAACTTAGTTTAGTCAAAAGAAAAACTATCGAAGAATATGAACGACTTGCGTTAGAAGCTGCAAAAAAGGCAAAAATTAATGAAGTTATTATAAAAGATAATAATCAAAATACAAATTCAGATAGCAACACAACGTTTAATCATATTACAGACTCAGAGAATCAGACTCAAAGTCAAAAAGAGAACTCGAATAAAGATCTGTCTCAAGAACCACTAATATATTATGAAGGTGGTGTATCTTATGGGCTTGGTTGTAAAGAGTTTGTAGATTCTTCTTCTTATAACGAAGATACTGTAAATGAACTATTAAGCAATGCAAAAAAATATTTGGGAAGAAGTTATCGTTCAATGGATTGCTCAGATTTTGTTAGTGCAACTTATAGTGATTATATACCTAATTCAACGGCTGCTGGGATAGGACAAAACGCCGAAAACAAATGTGTTGCTAAAAATGATGTTAAACCTGGTGATATCTTTTTAATTTCTCAATATAATAAGTCTGGCGAGTGCACTAAGTGTAGTGGTAGCACTTTCGGCAACAGGTGTAATCGTTTTCAGTGTATTATGCATACAGGGATAGTTGTTGAAGTAAAAGATGGAAAGCCAACAAAAATTATTCATTCATCTGGTAGTGGAGTTAAGTATGATACGGCCTCTAAATATGCCTATGCTCCAGGTGGAAGCAATCGCTGGTATATCATGTTTGTAAGACCATATGCATAAGAAAATTTAATTTAAATTATTGCTTTTTTAAAAAATATATATATAATACTTTTTAAAGGAGGAAAGAAAATGACTGCATTAGATTTTTTAGTCTCAGCTAAAGTTTTAAATTTAATTACAGAAGCTGAACTTTTAGAAAAGAAAAAGAAAAAAGACATATTTCCTTTTACCTTAAAGGTTTTTGAAGATATTGAAGCATCCTTTAGTCCTATAGTAGTAAGAGTTTCTGAAGAGAAAACATCGTTAATAGAACTTGCTAAAAGCGATAGTTTTGGTGAATCTGTAATTATTAAAGGAAAAATTCCAAAGATAATTGCTAAAGATTTTATAGATGAAGATATTACAAAAAATAACTCTGATTATATTGAAGAATTAACAATCTATAATATCAAAAGTTTTATTAAGTTTATTTGCATGATGAAAGATTATAGGTTAAATAATAAAAATAAGGATGAAGAAACAAAAACAAATAAGTTGATAGCACAAGCATACATAAACATAGCTAAAGAACTTAAATTTGACGCTTTAATTAATACATTGGGATTTGGAAATCTTCTTAATTTAGAACTTGGAGATGCTATGAGTTTGTTTCTTGAAACTATAATACCATTTACAAAAAAAGATTTGACCGTAGAAGATGTTGAAAGTTTTTTGTCAAAACTATATATAAATATTTATCCAAGCGAACATACACCAGTAAGAGTTTGGAAAGAAGATTTGCCATGGCCACATAGGGTGAAAACATTCAATATTTATTCTAAACAGCCTGGATTCCGTCTTGAGATATCAGACAAAAACAATGACATAAGAGTTAGATGTGATTATTTTGATGGAATTTTTTCCGCTGAAATAAATACATCAGATTGGGATGTTAATTTTGGATTTACACATTATATTGACGGAATAGCTGGAAGTATACGTGTGTATGCCGAAGGAAAATCATTACAAATAGGGTTTCCAGATAGGGAAATATTGAAGTATATTATTAATTACGTTCCACAAAAAGAAAAAGGAACTATTGCAAGTGAGGATATGATCAGGTCTCATATTGAATCTTTAAACAATGCTACCAATGATTTAAACCGTTTCTTATATGGGCCAAAAAAACCTACAAGAAGATTAAAGAAAAAATAGGTATTAAAAAATGTACCTTTTTTTATGTACACTTTTATTTGATATTTTCAAGTTCTTTATATGCAATTTTGCCCAGTTTTGTAATAGGCAAAGAATCCACATATTTAAACTCTCTTGGTTGTTCAAATCTGGCTAAGTTTTCTTTTAATACCTTTTGTATTTTGGTCCTAGCAATTATACTGTTAATACCTTCTTTTAAAACAATAAATGCTTTAACTATTTCTCCTTTATTTTTGTCTGGAACACCAATTACAGCACATTTATCAACTACTTCAGAAGACATGATAACTTTTTCAACTTGAGATGGATATACATTATATCCGCTTGTAATGATCATTCTTTTTAACCTTGATTGATAATGCATTAAACCTTTTTTATCAAGGAAACCAACATCACCAGTCCTTAACCACTTCTTACCATTCAATTCAATGAAAGCATTTTTTGTCTCTTTTTCATCATCTAAATATTCTTTCATAAGTACTGGACCAGAGACTAATATTTCACCACTTTCTCCAAGAGGAGCTTCGGCATCGGCATTTAAATCTTTGACAAGAAAATCACAATTTGGAAGTGCATATCCAATAATCTCAGCATTTTTTTCTTCAATGGGGGAATATGATACGACACTAGAAGCCTCAGTTAAACCATAACCAATTTGAAGCTTTGCTGGAGAACCATATTTCTTTAGAGTCTCATTAGTTAATTCCTTTAATTCTGTTGATATAGCATCTCCGCCAACAAGTGCTATTTTAAAATCTTTAAGTTCATTTTTCTTCCATTTCATTTTTGTTATATAATCATATATTGTAGGAACACCACACATTATATTAAAACGATATTTACGCATATAATGTTTAAGTTTTTTAATATTAAATTGTGGTATTAATATAACTCTCATACCATAATTCAAAGGAATATGGGTACTAACGGCAAGGCCAAAGCAATGAAAGTTGGGAAGAAAGGTTAAAATTGAGTTTTCTGGTACAAGAAAAGAAACAGCATATGCCGCTTGTAATGCCTCTGCATTAAGATTCATATTAGTAAGTACTACACCCTTTGGAGTACCAGTTGTTCCACCACTATAAAGAATAACCGCTGGATCATCAGCATCAACAATAACACGAGGATTCCCAACAAACTTTTTCTCATATTTTTCAAAAGTTTTCCAAAGAATAACTCTTGTATCTTCTTTTACCTTTAATTTTCTGCCTTTCTTTAGCCAATAAATAAATTGAACTATTTTCTCCATAGACCTTGTAGCTGAGGCAATAATAACTTTTTCAACTTTTGTATTATCAATTATCTCCTTTAATTTTGGATAAGTAATATCAATACAAAGCATTACTTTAGATTTTGTTTTATTTAAGTAATATTCTATTTCCTTCTCCGAAGATAAGGGATGAATCATATTAGCAATTGCACCTACTTGATTTATAGCGTAAAAGAACATTGTTGCCTCGGGTGTATTTGGCATACAAACAGTAATATAATCGCCCTTTTCAACCCCTAGTCCCCTAAGACAACGAGCAACTTTATCTGTCTCCTTAATAAATTCACGATAAGTAAATTGTCTATCATAATATTCTATTGCTACATTATGAGGCCATTTACATGATGCATCATATATGGCATCATAAAGACTTCCTTTAAAATATTTTATATTCTTTGGTAATTTATCTAAATAACCATATTTTCTACGGTTAATTTTCATATCAATTCGACGATATAAATTTTTAAGTTTTAAAAACAATTTTTCTAACATACTTACCTATCCTTTTCTTATTTCCTTTTTATTCTTAATTTTTTTCTTAACTAGATATCCTGTACAAGCTATTGCTAAAAGTCCTGATGATAATATAACGTATTTAGAATAATATTTACAATCTTTATTTGCAGATTTTAAAATATTTTCATATATTTCATCTTTATTTATCTTATCAATATATATATTTCTGATATCTTTCTCCATTCTTAATTCATCTCCTTATTTAATTCTTTTAAAGTCCTATATATATGATTTTTTACGTTTGATTCAGTAAGATTTAATTCTTTACTAATCTTTTTAATCGAATATTCACAATAATAATATAAATAAAAGATTTTTCCAACAACAGGATTCTTTTTCTTTAATAATTTCCATGTTCTGTTTACATCATATTTTTTAAATAATGATTCTTCAAATGATGGTGAACTTACTTTTTCTTCATCTTCATCATTATAAATGCTTTCAATTCTTATTTTATACCTAAAACGATAATAATCACTTATTTTATTTTTGGCAATTTTATAAATATATGATTTATCAATTTTCTTATCTTTTTTTAAAGCGTTTATAACACCAAGATAAGTATTTTGAACAATATCTTTAGCATCGTCAATGTTTGAGCAACGACAAACAACATACTTGGTAATATCATCAAAAGTATCTTGATATATTTTATTAAATTCTTTTTTTATACTATCTTTTAACATATAGGCTCCATACATTACATCGTAAATAAATCAAATTTGTTTCAAAAAAATACAATTTACATTTAAATTATACCATTAATAAGATATTATTAGTAATATTTTGTATAGAGAAAGACAAACCCTAAGTATTAAACTAAGGGTTTTTTCTTTATTCTAAATTCATATTTTTATATTTATTCGTTTGGCTCAATTTTTTCAAGCAAATATTTTACACTTTCTTTTGGGATATCATCCTCTTTTAAAAGAGCTTTTAATAATTGATGGGTATTCTTACTTTGAGGAAGCATATAACCTGCTTCTCTTAAAAGATCCTCAGCAATTATTCTATTTGACTTAGAAATAGCAAAAAGCAAATTAGACAAACCTTTTTTATTTGTTTGTTTTGCTA
Source organism: Mollicutes bacterium (assembly GCA_012799635.1). Lineage (GTDB taxonomy): Bacteria > Bacillota_I > Bacilli_A > RF39 > UBA660 > UBA6448. Next base: position 53,104 of record JAAZKW010000011.1, on the reverse strand, counting down.
TTTGAAGAGCAATGTTTTCTTGTTTTGTTTTACTTGTTGACAACTTTCTTAAAGCATTAACAACATCTTTATCTTTTCTTTGTTGTGGAGGATATGAAATGGGAACTAGACTTATTGCTTTACTAGGACAAGCTTCAGCACAAGCCCCACATCCATCACACTTACTGATGTCAATAACACTATCTTCAGTATCTGTAGCTCCATATGGACACACATATAAGCAAAGACAATCTTTAGTACATAATTGTATATTTCTAACAGCTACTCTTTTTTTCATGATAACTTTACCCTCCCATCAACCTTAATGAACTTATCAGATTGAACCTTACAAATAGGGCAAAGTGCAGGAGCGGTTTTTCCAATAAAAATAAAACCACAAATTGTACATAGCCATATTTCATTTTCTTCAAACAACTTTTCACCTTCAGCTTCATACCTACTTAATAATGAATTAATGATTTTTGTTGCTTTTTCACCCCATGAACAAACTCTTTGTGCACCTCTATCAGATTTTTCTTGGCTAATATTAATTGCCTTTTGATAATTATTATTAATATCTTCATTTAAAAGGTTTATTAAATCTTCAATTTTATTTGACTCATTAGGAGTTTTATCTTCAAAGTATTTGGCAAGTTTTAAAAACACTTCTTTTTCCTTATCTAAATATTGTTTTTCACAACCTCTAGCTAAATTAGAAAATAAGGCGGATAATTCACCAATTGTTAATTGCTGATAATTATTTTCTATCTGTTTTTCTATTAATTTAGTTTTTTTTCTTCTTCGACTAATTCAAATTCAGATTTTGGTGCGCCACATAATGGACAAAGCCAATCTTCTGGCAAATCATTAAATGCAATTTCTTCTTTTTCATTATCATATATATAACCACATAGTGTACATCTATATTTCATTTTATCCTCCTTTCTTTAATTTATATAATACTAATCTGTTATTTCTGCAGACCATAAATAATGTTTGTTACAGTATGCATATATAACCGTTCCTTTTGCATATTCAAATTCTGCTTCGGCTTTTTCACCCGGGTTCAAATATACAAAATTTTCCTTATTTTCATGACTACATGCAATCCACTCTATAAAGTGGTCTTCCTCCATAACATGATCTACCGTAACAATAATACTGTCCCCAACTATTTCATAATTTGGTATATGTTTTTCAAATGAAGCTTCTGTAGTATTTGCTTTTAGATTTTTCATTTTTTCATTACAACATATAACATCACAATTTTTTAAAGAACATTCACCCATTTCTTTAAGTAAAAGTCCACATTTAAAACATTTCTTTAATTTCATTTTTCCTCCTAATAATTATTTGCCTTTAATTCAAAATAACTTTGTGGATGATCACACACTGGGCATATATCTGGCACATCCTTACCAATAACAACATGACCACAGTTTCTACATATCCAAATAGATCCTTGATCACGACTAAATACTATCTTATCTTCAATATTTTTCAGTAATTTTAAATATCTTTCTTCGTGATGTTTTTCTATTTCAGCTACACCCTCAAATTTTTCTGCAATACTATCAAAACCTTCTTCTCTTGCTATTTTGGCGAAATTAGCATACATTTCGGTCCATTCATAGTTTTCACCTTCTGCTGCATCTTTTAGGTTATCTGAAGTTGTTGGTATTACTCCTTGATGAAGTTCTTTAAACCATAACTTTGCATGTTCTTTTTCATTATTTGCTGTTTCTTCGAATATTGAGGCAATTTGTTCATATCCATCTTTTCTTGCTTGACTTGCATAATATGAATATTTATTTCTTGCTTCACTTTCACCAGCAAATGCTGTCATTAAATTCTTTTCTGTTTGTGATCCTTTTAATTCCATTTTATCTACCTCTTTTCTATTTTAGTATACTATTGATTAATAAAGTTTTCAATAAACCAAAAATTTATTATGTTAATTATTAGTAAATCGTTTTCTTGCTATATCTTTTTGCTTTTCCTTTTCCTTCCACTCTTTATATTCTTTTGGCATACATATAGCGCAAGGCCTATAATTAGCTGCAATTGCTGTTTCTTCATTTTCGAAAAAAACTCTATTAGAAACATACATTCCTTTGCTAATCCACCTTCTTGCCGAAGGACAATCTAATCTTCCATATATTTTTAATTTTTTATTACCACCAAATAAACCAGGAATATCACTTAAATATTCTTCTCCATTACTACTTATTAATTTATATTTTTTCTCATCCATTGTTTCTTTTAATATCTTTAATATATATAACAAATTTTTTCGCCTTTTTAAAAGCTCCATATTATTTTGGGTTTCTTCTGAATATATTCCATAAACTTTTATTAAAGCAAAGATTTGATTTATCTGTTTTTTTGTCATAAAGCCCCCTAAAAAGATTGTACCAATTTCTTAACAAAAAGTCCTTATCTTTTAAATATTTAATAATTATTATTTATTATTTTATATATTTCTTCTTTTAAAGTGTGTATTAGATCCTCTTGTTTAACAGTTTTAATAAGCTTACCTTTCCTAAATAACATGGCCATATCCTTTCCCCCGGCAACACCAACATCTGCTCTAGAAGCCTCCTGCGGGCCATTTACAGCACATCCCATTATAGCTACCTTGATATTAGAATTTATTTCACTTAAAAAACTTTCTATCTCCTTGATTACTGAAAACATATCATATTGCATTCTTCCACAAGTAGGACACGATATTAAATTAGGAACATTATCAATTAAACCAAAACTTTTTAATAACCTCTTCGCAATAATGATTTCTTCCTCAGGAGGCCCAGTGACAGAAACCCGAATAGTATCCCCAATACCCTGATATAATAAAGTGCCTAATGCTGCACTTGATTTTATAACACTTATATTAAATGGCCCCGCTTCAGTAACGCCTAAATGTAATGGGTATCTAAAAATTTTACTTGCCAGTTCATATGATTTAATTGTAAGAACAACACCACTTGACTTAAATGATAAACATATATCATAAAAATCTAAGTCTTCGAATGTTTTTACATAAGATTTTGCACTTTCAATCATTGCCTCTGGTGTAGGTTTACCATATTTTTTTAATATTTCTTTTGTTAAAGAACCAGAATTAATACCTATTCTAATAGGCACCTTATTTTCCTTACATTTTTTTACAATTGCTTTAATATGTTCTTTCTTATTAATGTTGGTAGGATTTATTCTAATTTTATCTATACCATTATCTAGTACTAATAATGCAAGCCTATAGTTAAAATGAATATCTGCAACTAAAGGGATATTTACTTTCTTTTTTATTTTTAAAATTGCATTAGCATCTTCTTCATCCAAAATTGCTAACCTAACTAGTTCACAACCTTTTTTTGCTAATAGATTTATTTGATTTATTGTTGCCTCAATATCTTTAGTTTTTGTGTTTGTCATTGATTGAATAATAACTTTGTTTTGATTTCCTATTTGTAAATTACCTACTTTGATTGCTCTAGTTTTACACCTTTTCATATCTTTCCTCTTTAAAGTAGTTCCTATTAATAAACTCTTTTATTTAAGTCTATACCACATAATTGAAGCTTAATAATGATATGACTTATTTCAGGATTCATTAATCCCATCTTTTTAAGTTTATTTCTATTTAAACACCATAAATCACCAACTAGTTTAATATTGTTGGCTTTTAGTATCTTAAGAACATTATCCTCCAGCCTTAAAGTTTCAATCTTCTTTTTTAAGATTTTCATTTATTCTAAATGCTCCTGTACTTTTTTTATAACATAATCCTTTGTTTCTTCCTCGCTCATCCCTAAAGATATCGCTAACTCACTATATAAATATTCTTCAGCCTTATTAAAAAACTCATCATCTCTATAACTTATTTTTTTATTATTTTTTAATCTATAATCATTTCTCAAGTAAGTGGTTTTAATAACTTTAACAAGATCTTCATGATCTCCATTATAAAGTAATCTTTTATAAGTGTCCTCAATATATTGATCTGTTATATTTTCTAATGGTTGTATATGAGGAATTCTTTCAATCAACTCTTTTGCTTTATCAATAGAAATAATATCTCTAATCATACCTTTCTTGTTTTCAATAGGCACATTAATAATTAAGGATTTATCATTTATAGGTTCTAAAATATAATATTCTATTGTCTTTGCCCTATTCTTTCTTGTCCCTTTAACTTTGCATACATCTGTTTTATATACAACATAATCCCCCGGTTTATACATTTGTACCTCCTTTTACACACCTAAAAACTGTTATATCAAGTTTACCTAAATCATTCCATATAACTATATTTTACCATTTTTTCATTTTTTTTGTAATTGCTTTTTTAAAAATCTGTTTTTTACTTATATTTTTCTTTCCAATGTCTTACCTTCTTTAAAACCACAATCTTGGTGGCAAGTAAAATCTTTAAAAGTGCATCTAGCGCCTTTAGAATATTCTTTTATATCACTAGCAAGATAATGATTAGCTTTTTCAAGCGCTAATTTATATTTTTCTAATGTCATTTTTGTTTGACAAGCTATCTCAAGTTGTGCTGCTGTACATAACCTTTCTTTACATTTTAATATAAAGTTATTATATGTTCCACTTTCTACAATATTTACTAACTCTCCCTGAGGAGTTACCTTTTTTAAAGTTTCCATATCTTTTAACCATTCCTTAACTAAATATGGCTCATCTAAAATTATCGGAGGAACATAATATTCCTTTTTATTTAATATTTCGAGTTGATAACTTAATGTCCTGTGTCTATGAGCTTGAGCATATTGGGCATAAGAACCTTTATAAGTAGTTAAATATATTTCACTAAAATGTTCTTGTTTTTTATCAATATCTTTGCAAAATAATGATAGTTTTTGTTTTTTTTCGTTTTGCATTAAACCCTCTTCAAGAACATTAGCTTCTTTTAAACCTAAAATTAAATATTCCATTGATGTTTTTAGCTTTTTTTCAAAATCAATATCTTTATTTACGTTTTTTATATAATCTTTCATCCATGCTACTAAGTAATTAATTTGTCTAAATGAAGTTGAATATATCATTTGAGTAGGCATAAATACACTTACTAGATATCTGGCATTTTCTTGTGCTAACTTTTGAATTTGATTATCATTATAATGATAACCATATTTAGACTTAATTTTCTTTTTAAAAATATCAAGCCATTTATTATACAATATTTCCTCATCTTCAGTGATAAATGAATCCTCTTCTCTTATAACGGGGGTATATCTTGCTGATTTTTCGCTAGTTGCATACTGATGTTCATTATTTAACACCATTGCCAAAATTTTGGGAATATTTTGAATATTAAAACTTATAGTTACATGATCATATACACTGTGATGGCCTGAATTTAAGGTTCTGTCAACCCTGCGCATAGTCTTTTGTTCATCTTCTTTATCAATATGAGCAAAACCTTCTTTATCATAACAGACTCCTGCAATTTTTCCAGAAAATCTTAAGGCCTTTTCTTTATCAAAAGTTCCATCCTTTTTTAAAAAGTAATTAGGTAAAATATCGACTTTAACATTATTTTTTTTCATCTTAACTCCTTTTTTATTTAATTAATTTTCTTTCTAGGCAATATGGAACAACCTCATGCTTTAGTGTATTAGATAAAATGTCGGCCCCCAAAGTGCTGTCATACCATAAAAATTTTTCTATTTCCTCAGATAAACTTAAGGTCCCTTCCAATTTCCCATTATATTTAAAAACAAAAAAATTTATTTTAGTTATACCATCACTAGTAGCAATTTCGTCAAAATTCATTACTAATTCAAACTTATCTTCATCAAAAATGGCATTACGTCCAAGTTCCTCGTGACATTCTCTAATAGCTGCCTCTAGTGGTGTTTCACCATCTTCTACTCTGCCACCTATCATTTGATAGGTTGTTCTTTTTCGTGGCTTATTAATTAGCAATTTCTCATCTTTAATAAATATTGTTCCAACTACGTTCATAATTTCTCCTTTATATTAATATACCACATAATGCTTTCTATTAATTGGTTTTTCTTTTTTTAGATGTAATTATTATAGTTAAAACTATAAATCCAAGCATAAAAGATATCATAATAACTGTGTTTTTAAAAATTTCCGTATTATTATAATTTATTGCTATTAAATTATTATTTCTTATATAATAATAAGATGGAAATATCTTACTAATATTTAATACCGTTTTATTAATAAATTCTTGAGGAACAAATGCACCTGATAAGAAAGATGATCCTAATGAAATAGTATTCATAACTCCCAAAATAGCATTCTCGCCTTTTACTACACTTGAAAGAAATAGTGCTAATGAAGTTATAACTACTGTAAATAAAAAACTATTAAACACCATCATGTGTGTTGCTTTTAATTTAATTGCTTCTGGCCACATACAAGCAAATACTATGATGTATGAGGCCCAAATTAAAATAGATACTACTAAATGACTAAAAACAAGTTCTATTATAAATCTTGATTTAGGTAAAGGCGATACATTATTTCTAGCAGCTATTTGTTTTTTATAAAAACTTGCCATAATCATAGTTACCACTAAAATAACTTGCGACATAATAGTATAATTTAGCATATTGAAATATGATTGAATTCCATAATCAGTCTTCTTCTGTTTTTTTAAATATTCGATTTTTACTTCTTTTTTGATATCCTGGGTCGCCAATTCTAAAGCCTTTTCTTCGTCAAAATTAGCTTTCTCATAAGCATTTACTTTATTTAAAAAGTTATCAATTACTTGAGAAATTATAAAGCCTGTTCCACTTTTGGGAGTAATTTTTATATTAACTATATTGTTATTATCAAACTCTTTAGGAATAACAACTATTGCGGAAATTGTTTGATAATTTAATTCATCTTCAGTGGTTTTATCAGTTACTTCCTTGCTAAAGATTGTATGTTCTTTTAAGACTTCTTCTATTTTACTTGCTTTTCTTGAATTACTTTCATTTTTAAAATAAATCGTCGGTTTAATAGCTTCAAATTGTTCCCCCTCTTTTTTTGCCATTTGAGCTGCTCCTAAAACAACAATAAAAAATATAAAAAAATATAAACCAATGACTATTTTATGTTTATTAACTATTTTAATATAATTCTTAAAGACTTTCATATTTCTTACCTCTTACAAAAAACATTGTCCCAAATACAAAGATAACAGATATGATTATAAGATATATCATGTTTTCATAAAATCTAATACCAGCATTATTAATTGCTAAAGAATATAATCCGTCAGTTATTAAAGCAACAGGGTTAAATTTATTAAAAACAGGAATATATCTTTCTATCAGTATTTTTATATATGATGACATCATGCCAGCAAAGAAGCTCCACATCATAGTTATTCCAACGCCTATTCCATTTTTAAATTCTATATTTTGTTTATTAGAAACGGCTATAAAAGAACCAAAAGATACTCCAGTAAACGTTCCTAATAAAATTATTAATAATATTCCAAATAATTTATTACCAATATCAACGCTTAAAATAAACGAAATAAATCCTAAGCAAAATAAACTTGTTATTATACTTATTGTCCAAACTGCGATTATCGATGCTAAAATTGATTTTTTCTTGTTAATGGGACTAATTGTATTTCTTTTTCCTTGTGTTGAAAGATTTGCTTCATACATATACATAACTTTTAGACCCCAAAGATATGAATATATAGCCTGCATACCAATTAAAGTGTAAAAATAAGTACTCACTATATTTATACTTTTTTGAGATTCATCTTTTATAAACGTATTAAATTTTAAAATTTCATCTAGATTAACATTAGGGTTTTCTATTAAAATATTCATAACTAATGATTTGTTTTGAATGTATCCATCCATTAAAGATTTAACAATGGTCTCTTTTATTCGGCTGGTACTTTTACCAACAACTATATTTTCTTCATCTTTAATATAAGCAGCTATTTTTTTCTTTTCAAAAAGTTCATTCGCATTGTTATCATCTGACATTATCAATTTAATATATTTTTCCTTTTCAATAGTTTCAAGATATAATTTAAAGTATTCATCTTGTAAAACTTCTTTACTAGCTGCAATTGGTAAAGTTTCAAATTTATCAATTTCATCTAAAGTTGAAAAAGTCATTTTAAACATTATCGCTAGAAGAACAACAAACATAATAGTCCAAAATAATGTTATTTTATCTCTTATTAATATTTTAAAGGTATTTTTATAAACACTTCTAAACATATTAATCCCTTAAATCCTTTCCTGTTAATTCTAAGAATACATCATTAAGAGTTGGCATGCTTAAATGAATCGCCTCATATTCAATATTGTGTTTGTTTAAGGTTTTTATTAAATTTAGCAAATTATTATTGCCTTTTTTATATATAACTTCACATGAGCCATCTTTATATAATGCCTCTATAACGTTCTTATCTTCTTTTATTTCCTTCAGGACAGCTTGTGAAAGTTTTTTTGTATCAAATTTAATCTTTTCATTTACTTCAATACTATTTTTAAGTTCTTCTGAAGTACCTTTAGCTATTACCTTTCCTTTATCTAAAATAACAATATCATCACATATTAAATCTATTTCTTCCATATAATGTGAAGTATAAATAATTGTTGCTCCCTCTTTATTAAGTTTTTTAATTCCTTCTAAAATGTTATTCCTTGATTGTGGATCAACAGCAACTGTTGGCTCATCTAAAATAATAATTTCGGGTTTATGAGCAATACCACAAGCAATATTTAGTCTTCTTAAAAGACCCCCAGAAAGTTTTTTAGGAACAAATTTTTTAAAGTCATTAAGTCCAACTAAATCTATAGCTCCATTTACATATTTTTTTCTTTTTTCTTTATCATTAATATATAAACTACAAAAATAATCAATATTTTCATAAACTGTAAGCTCCTCAAAAACGCCTACATCCTGAAATACTACACCAATTTTTTCCTTTATATGATAAGATTCTGGAGTCATTTCCTCGCCACAGATTTTAATACTTCCTTTATTAAAGTCTAGAAGTGATAATATACAATTTATAAGTGTTGTTTTACCGGATCCATTAGGACCTAATAATCCTAAAATTTTCCCTTTTTTAACATCTAAATCAACATTGTTGATTGCTATTAGTTCTTTATATTTTTTTACTAATCCGCGTACCTCAATTAAATTTTCCATATATTATTCCTTTTTTTCTGTCTTTGACCAATAAATTAGTATTAATATTATCCCTATAACATTTAATCCCGTAGACATTCCAACTAATAATCCTTGAAAAAAGTCTTTAAATATTTTCATTCCAATATCACCAAATAAGCTGCTAAACAAATTTAATACATTTCCAATTATGATGAATGTATTTCCCGTTTTTAATTTTTTCATTATTCCTCCTTTTATATTTTCTATATATAAACTAATATAATTTGCTTTCTACTAAAGCTATACTAGTAATTGTTTTATTATCATAAAAACGATCGTTATTATTATATAAAATATTATCCCTTTATTACTAAAAACTTGCTTTAAGTTATTTTTGCCAAATATTTTTTCATTAAAACTAAAATCTTTTTTATTTTTAATAAATAAAATTATCCCTATAATAGCAAATATTATTATTAAAAAAAAGTATGCCATAAATGCTTGATCAGAAAATCCTGATAGTATTTGTGTAAAAATTGAGCCAAAAAGATTTGATAACGAATGAAACGCAATTACTATAATAATATTACCTGTCTTAACTAGTAAATAAGACCATATTAAGCCAAGTATAAATGTATATATCATTGTTGGAATACCCATTGAAAATCCGTGAACAAGTGAAAAACAAAAAGCTGAAACAAATATATAAAAAGCATCACCGTGTTTTAGTAGCTTTTTAGCAAGTAAATGTCTGAAAACTATTTCTTCAACTATGGGGGCAAATATCAATAATGAGAAGATCATGCTAAAGTTTAAATCAATTGTTTTATTTGGAATGTTTTTAGTAATAATTATAAATATACCACTTACTAACATTAAAGTAATTAAAGTTGTAAATTGAAGAAAAAAACATGTTAAATATATTTTAAAGGGTATCTTTTTCTTTTTATAATTATTCTCTTTAATATCTTTAGTGATATATATAAATATTAAAGGTCCCATAGTATAAAGTAATAATGTCCCAAATGATGATTTAAAATCACAAAGAAAGTTTAAATTTTTTTCAATAAAAAGTCTGTATATCCAAAATAATGCAAACATAATTGTAATGCCCGAACTTACCTTTGTTAAATCTTTTTCCTTATTATCCATTGTTACCACCCAACAAACCCTCTACTATCATTATATAATAACTTTTAAGAAATAGTACATTAAAATGATAATTCGAATTATAAAGGTTTTGCATATCATCTAAAATAATTACTATCACTATCAACCTAATCTGCTAATGGCTATACTCTCTATAATAGCACCAACAAGCATAAAAATTACTCCCAGTATAAATACTATCTTTTCATGTTTTGTTAACCTTATTTCTTTAATACCCCTTTTTTCAGTATCTTTTCCACAAATTCTAATAATGGAAATGTGAGCAATAGCACAAGTTATCAATAACTGTCCAAACATTTCCCAAAGAGCTGCTCTATGTATAATATCAAAAATTCCAATAACCCTTTTTAAAAGAGGAACAGTATTAACTACTATTGAAAAAGACCACGTACCAAGAACAATTGCATTTATTAAAATTAGTGTATAAAAAACGGTATAACCGACGGAAATATAATTTTCTTCGTTTTTCTTTTTACTTCCAAAAAGGCTAGAAAAAATTATTATTATTACTGACAACAAATTATAAAAAAAGATTTGCAGTGTAAGAATAAATATATTGTTTGATGTATTCCATAATTGTAAAGGATTTTTATTTTTAAATATTCCTTCGGGAAGTATAAAATAACTAATTATTGTGGTACTGAAAAATATTATTACAAATAGTATAATGGACCAAGTAATTCTTTCTTTCAAGTCGTGACTACTTAATTTTCTGTGAAAATGTTTCATAAATTCCTCCGCTCTTAATCATTAATATAACCCATTTTATTATAAAATTTTCTTTTTTAAAAAAGACACTAGTTAACACTAATATCTCCGCTTATTGTTTTAATTTTTATTGTAAATTGACTCGTTCTATTACTATTATTGATTTCTTTTTCTCCTGAAACAGTTTCATAATCAATATAATTATTATTGTTGTTACTTTCTATAAATACATCTCCACTTACTGTATCTATAAATGAATCTTCATTAATTTCTATTTCACCTAATGTAATATCACCACTTGTTGTCTTTATATTAAATGAACCTAAAATATTGTTGAAGATTACATCTCCGCTTACTGACTTTATAATAGCTTTATCACTTTTATTAACTTTAATATCACCACTTGTTGTTTCAATATCTATATTATCTGCTTTCTCAATATTAACATCTCCGCTTGTTGTTTTTATATTAATCTTATTGGTAATGTCAACCTTTAAATTAATATCTCCACTTATCGTTTTTACATCATACAATCCTAAGTATGTACTAGGTATGTATATTATTAGTTTGGAATTATTAAAACAAAAGCCAAAGCAATGGTTTTGTTCTTCTGCTACATATATTGTTCCAGCATTAAAGCTAATGATTTTATTATTTTTATCTTTATTATTATAGTATTCAATTTTAATATTTTCATTTTTACTTTCTCTAACATCAATGTCGCCATCAATCATATCTAAATTTATATTTTCAATATCTAACGCTAAAGTTTCATATGATTCTATTAATTTCATTTGAGAATTATTAAACATAAATCTGAAATTAAAATCTTTATTAATCAATAAAAACATTGTTGCTGTTAAGAAAACTATTAATATTGACAATATAACAATCAAAATTATTATTTGTTTTTTATTCTTCATTTTTTTCACCTCTCTTAATAATAAATATTAAATTCACAATTTCAATCAATAAAGAATAAATTAACCATATTATCCACGTTATATGCCATGCCATTGTAATAAAACTAATTGCCAAATATATAATTGTTGTTATTATGAAAATTATGCTTTTGATTGTTTTTAAAATTGGATTTGATTGTTTGACAGCTTTAATTTCAAAAGAACTTTCGTTTTCTTTAATATGCTTGTTTAAATTTTTTCTTGTTAAAAATGTAAAAATTAAAATAACTATTCCTATAGATGAAAGCAAAATAAATGTAGATGCTATTATTCCATCATTTTTAATCTTTATTATCTCCTCTAAAACTATAGTAGAAATAACGGCTAAAAAGAAACAAAATATACCAACACATATTAATATTGCCTTAATAATATCTGGTCTATATTCTCCCTTAATTATTTTTTCATCCTCAGATTGCTTACCCCTAAGTAATTCTTCAGTAGATATATTAAACAGCTCACAAAGCGGTATAATCTTATCAATATCTGGAGCACTTTCACCAAGTTCCCATTTAGAAACTGTTTGCCTTGAAACATTTAATTCATTAGCAAGTTCTTCTTGCGATAAATTATGTTTCTTCCTTAATGAATATATTTTTTCATTTATTTTCATTTTTCTCACCTCGCGCAAATAATATCATTTTTGCCGGTTGCGCACCACCAACTAACATTTGAATTTTGTCAACTAAAGTTAACATTCTTTACTTAAATCGTCTTTAAAATGATTATACCATTAATATATTATGCCTTAAATGTTTATTCGAAAAATTTTTTCTTTGACCTTTGCATATATTCTTTTGCTGAATTATCTAGTTCCAATGTATCATAATCGTGAATTTTTTCAACAAACCAATCTCCTGTACCCCAATATGTATCCCAAGCATTTGGATTGACCGCGATTTTAATTGAGATATCTTTATTGATTCTACTAGAAATTAAATCATTTATTGACTTAATTGATGAGATTGACACACTAGCTTTTTTATCAAATATAATTCCAAAATAAGAATCTATACCCATCACTTCTTTATATAAACTAATAAACGCTTCTACGGAACAAAACGGAATTGCAACATTGTCCAAAGAAGTTTCTTCTATCGTTCCCATAATATAATTTCTGTACATTTCATTGTAAAAATCTCTAGAAAATTCTATTTGTTTAATTAGATCTAGGGATGTTTTAATTTCATTATGACTTTTATTTCTCATCGTGTTCATATACTGAATTAATCCTGAAAATCTATTTGTTCGATCAATCTTTAAAGTTTCTTTCAATATTTTAGATACTATTGTAAAATTCAAATACTCACTACTCATACGATTAATTAAACTATCATCTTTATTTTTGATATCATATTCTATCTTTGGTAAGCCAAGCATATCAAAATATAATGCTATCGGCTTGTTTGAATTAAATACTATAGGATACTTTTCTTCTAAATCATGTAAAAACTGACTTCTATAATTACTTTCATAGCCATACATAAACAAATGTCGACTTGACTCCATAATTTGTCTTTGCAAATATTCTTCGTTTTGATATTTTCTCATAATTCCTCTAGTAAATATTTATTTAATTTTAGTTAAACTATTTTCACTTATATATAATGAAAAAAGCTCTTTGTTTTCTTCTATTGACTTGTCAACATCTATTACATAATCTTGAATAATATCATCGGCTTCTTCATTATACTCTTCTTTCAAAAGGTTTCCACCTAAAGCTTTAATTGTCTTTGCTGAAGCAAAATTTGATTTTGAACAGTCAATCAAAACGTCTTTTATTCCATGATGCTGACAGCATAATAAACCTAGATATAAATTAATTGTATTATATCCTTTTTGCCGTTCTGTTGGTCTAATGCTATAACCTATATGACCACCAAATTTCTTTAAATGCTCATTTAGTGCAAGTCTTATATTAATCATTCCAACAATCATGTCATCTGATTCTCTTATAAGAAAAAAAGTTTCGGCCGGAACCTTTTCTTCTGATGCCTTTATAATTCTATCTTCTTCTAATTTTTTTAACCAACCATCATAATCATCTAAAAACCTATGTAGTCCGCCCACCCCATTTATTTTAGAATTATAATCCAAAAATTCTTGAACATAATCTAATGCTTTTTTTTCATATTCTTTTGTTGGTTTTACATATTTTAATTTTTCCATAATATTATCTCCTTATTTTGCTTTACAATCAATATAATATATTTTCCCCTTCTCGTATTTCTTCCCATTCTCAAAATAAATAATACTTTCATCTGGAATACAGTATATTTTAGTATTCAATCTTTTTGAAAAAAATTTTAACTCGTTATTTCTTTTCCTATCATTTATATCATTATAATGAGGCTCAATACATATGTTTTCCCTGCCTATTCCCTCATAACTATCAGATTTTGTAAAATCGTCATCGGATGTAATAATTGAATGTGTTGATAAATTTATTGCTCCAGCACAAAATCCTATTACAATATCTCTGTGATTTTTTATGCTTTCTCTCAAATTAAATGCATCAATTATTTCTAATTGAGAATATGGGTTACCACCCATTAAAAAATACACTATTTTTTTATTATCTTTTAAAAAAATATCTACGTCTTCTTTTAGTGTATGTTTACTAACATATAATACATCTTTAAAGTTTATTTTTATTTTATCAAAACACCTTAAAATATTAGGCAAATAATATTCTTCTTTACCCAATCCTGGAGCATCTATAAAAATCATACTATATTCATTATCGATATTGTTTATTATATACTTAGACATACAATTATTAAATTGCACATCAATATCATTTTCATCAATATTTCCAGTTATGTTTGAAAAAAATAAAGTTTTCTTATTACTCTTATTCATATTTCATTCTACTTTCTTATTTTAAAAGGAATAATTTATACCTTAAAAATGACTTGTTTTTGTAGTTTTAGCACTTTCATCAAATATTGTGGGTGCTTCTGCAAATTTTAATTTTTCAAAAGCTTCTTTTGTCATATGTTGTTTTAAAATCGGTAAACTTTCCTCATACTCATTTTTCCTATACCCAATAATTTTATTTGTTATTATTTTAAACCCAAAAGCTGAATATAGTCCTATTGCTCTAAAACTACTTGGTTGTGTATGCAAAAAAATAGGATAATCATCATCATTTAGAGAAGTCATAATATGTGATAATAATGCTCTTCCTAGACCCTTACCTTCATATTCTTTTAGTACCTTAAGCCAATGAATTGTATTAATTTTATTATAAGCTTTCCAAATAAAGCAAGTAGCAACAGGTTTATTAGTTTTACTTTCACAAACAAACAAGCATCTATTATAAAATTCAGCTATATTACTACCATAAACTTCATTAAAATAATTAGTCATATAGTCATAATATTTATTTTTATCCTCTGTAGTATCAAACGGAAATTCTTTCCATAGTTTTAATTCGCCTAGAGTACAATTTCTTATGTAAAAACCTTCGGGTAATTTTGATAAAGCACTACTATTTAACTTTTCGCACATCATAAATATATTTAAATCCGGTATTTCCATAATATTTATCTCCTGCTTTATTATTTTCTACTTTGTAAAGTCTTTCGTTTAATTTCTAATATTATATCATCACTTTCTAAAATCGGGTTATGATTATTTGAATCAATCTCAAAAACTTCTACACCCTTAAATCTTGAAAAATTTCTAATTGCATCCTGAGAAACAAATTTATCACCTTTAGAATAAAATATATCAACAGGACAAATATAACTTAAATTACATTGCATGAATTTTTTAATCCATTTTTTTGACCTTAAAAACATTGCAATGTTTTTAATTTTATTAATTGACATTCGCTTTATTTCTGTTGGAAATTTATCTGGTTTGATTGACTCTTCAATTCTTTCTTTTTCTTCTTTTGAAACTGTTTTAAACTCGGGAGAAACTAATACCACTCTTCTTAAATTATTAATTTGAGGATATGTTAAAAAAGCAAAATTACATCCCATTGAATGACAAATCAAACACACTTCATCATCAAATGAATTGATTTTTTGGGATAAAACTTCACAAATCTCATTATCACTTTTTTTCAAAAAAGTTGCGTAATCATCTACTAAATTTTCTAATTGTATTCCTTCACTTTCAAACTTATCTTTTATAAAATTTATTTCGTCTTTTGTGGCAGACATACCTTTTAAATAAAAATATCTCATCCAATACCTTCCTTAATCACTTATATTATACACTTTTATAGTTTTTTAGCAATAAAAAGCTTTTGGGTTTTTACAAATGTTGACAATAATACATTTGTTGTATTACAATAGATATTATTATGAGAAGGAGAAAGAGATGGATAGACGTTCTAAATATAGTATTAATGTTATCAAAGAATCTTTTTTAGATCTATTAGTTGATAATGATTTTAATTCTATTACAATTACAAAAATTTGTGAAAAGGCTGATGTTAATAGAACAACTTTTTATAAATATTTTATTGATATTTATGATTTATTAGAAAAAGTGCAATTAGATTTTATTAATGAACTTAAAGGTACACCAAAAAAGGAAAAATATACTGTATCTTCGTTTGCTGATGAATTGCTTGAGGTTTTTATAAAAAACCAAAAACTTGTAAAAATATTATTTGAAACAAATAATAACATCTTTTTTTTAGAGGGCGTTTTAGATGTTGCTTATAATAAATGTAAAGAGGTTTGGACTTTACAAAACAGTTCTTTAAACGAGCAAGATATTGAAGATGCCTCAGTATTCATATTTAATGGGGCATTAGGTATTATTAATGCTTGGGTTAGAAATGATTTTGATAGAGATTATCATGAAATTGCTCAAATAATAGAAAGTCTTAGTTACTACGGAATTAAACCCTTTATTGAAAAAAAATAAACTATGCCGAAGCATAATTTATTGATATATAGCATAATAATATTCTTTATATTTTTTTATAAAAACTTTATCTTTTAATTTAAGATAATCAACTTTGTTTAAGCCATAATTAATCCCTATTCCTAAGCTTTTTACAAAGCTTTCTTTTGTAATCCACATTTTTATAAAATCTATCTCTTTATTTTTACTTTTTTTTAAATGCTTTATTTCTCCCGATGAAAAATATCTTGTTAACATCTTTTCTCTGTATATAGGTTTTTCAATATCAACGCCAATTGGCTTATTAGAAAAAACACATATTGTAACGTTATCTTTATTAGAAATATTAAAATAAAGATCCTTTATGTTTGATATATATGGATATCCAAATTTATTTTTCTTTATTATATAATCTTTTATATTTAACTGTCTTAATCCCTTTTTTAATAAAGACTGTGATGAAGTGTTTTCTTCGATTAAAATCTTAAGCATGTTTCTTTAAATTATCTATCATAAGCTGTCTAAGGTTATTATTAGCTTTTGTAATATCTTCATCTTTCTTTACTGTTATAGGATTTAAAAAAGTGCATGTTAAATTTCCTTTTCTTTCATATTTACCAGTTACTATAAAAGGAACGATTGTAGCACCTGTTTTTTGGGCCATAGAAACTGCTCCTTTTTTAAAAGGCAATAGTATTTCATTCGTTCTATTTCTAGTTCCTTCAGGGAATATTCCTAATGCATATCCTTTTTTTAATACATTTAGGGCACTGTGAGCTGCTTTTTGATCATTTGTTTTTCTATCTACAGATATACATCCTGCTAATTTAAAAAACCACGAAACTTTCCAGTTAGTAAAGTATTCTTTTTTAGCCATATAATGAATTATTCTATTTGTAGCCAGTATAGGTAAACACTGATCAAATAAATGGATATGATTTCCTACAAAAATTATGGGACCTTCCTTAGGAATCTTTTCTTTACCAATAATAGTAGGTCTATAATAAAGAATAAAGGGTATTTTTAATATAAATTTAGATAAAGAATAAAATAAATTTCTATCTTTTTTTATATTATTTTTTTTCTTCATCAGATATATTCTTAGCTTTCATAATATAATCTACAGCATTTTTTACATTAACTATTTTTAAAGCTTCTTCATCAGATATTTTAATATCAAAAGCTTCTTCTAAGGCAATAATTAATTCTGCTATATCTAAAGAATCAGCTCCTAGGTCATCAATAAAAGACGATTCATTAGCTATAATATTTTCATCAATACTTAATTGTTCTGCTACTGTTGTTTTTACTTGTTCAAATATCTCTTTCATTTATATCACCTCCCTTAAATACAAGTATATCCACCATCAACAGGTAGATTTACACCATTTACATATGTACTCATTTTACTTGATAGAAATATTACCGTTGTATCAAGTTCTCTAGTATGTCCATATCTTCCTACTGGAATTGTGCTTTTAGCATACTCTTTAAACCACTCTGTTTCAAGAGTTTCTTTGGTAAGTGGAGTTTCAAAATAACCGGGACAAATAGCATTTACAGTTATTCCATGTTTACCCCATTCTGCTGCAAGAGCTCTGGTTAAATTAACAACGCCTCCTTTAGCGGCATGATAGGGTGTTGCTTCTGCTCCTGAAACCATATTACCAACTAAACCATACATTGAAGCTATATTGATGATTCTTCCATAGTTGGCTTTAATCATTTCCTTACCAAATTCCCTAGCACACTTAAATGTACCTGTTAAATCAATTCTTACTTCATTTTCAAATTGTTCATCAGTAATATCCTCTGCTTTACCTACATGTCCTGTGCCTGCATTATTTACTAAAATATCTACTTTTCCAAATGTATCAATTGTTTTTTTAACAGCATTTTGCACATCAGTTGTTGATGTGATGTCACACCTTATTGCTAATGTTTTTACATTATATAACTCACTTATTTTATTAGCATTTTCTTTTATAAGTTCTTCTCTTCTTGCTAATAGAACTACATTTGATCCACACTTTGCTAAAGCATGTGCCATTTGTAGACCTAGACCTGTTGATGCTCCTGTTATTACAGCAACATTATTTTTTAAATCAAAATATTCTTTCATTTTTACTCTCCTATTATATTATATCCATTATCAGCATATATTACTTGCCCCGTAATTGAATCAGATAAATCACTTAATAAAAATGCTGCCACATTTCCGACCTGCTTTATGGTTACATTTTTATGTAATGGGGACTTTTTTTCAACTATATCTAAAATTGTATTGAAATTTTTTATTCCTCTTGCAGAAAGTGTATTAATTGGACCTGCTGATAATGCATTTACTCTTATTTCTTCTTTTCCTAAATTTTCACTTAAGTATCGTGTCGCTGACTCTAATGCTGCCTTAGCTACACCCATAACATTATATCCTCTTAATACCCTTTCGGAACCTAAATAAGTTAATGTTACCAAACTAGATTTTTTGTTTAATAAACTCACCTCTTTTGCTATTCTTGATGTAGAAACAAATGAATATGTGCTTACTTCTAAAGCATGCAAGAAACCTTCTTTACTAGTATAAATAAAATCATTATGTAAATCTTCAGTATTTGCATGAGCTACTGCATGAACAACTCCATCTACTTTTCCACAATCTTTTTTTATTTTTTTAAATAACTCTTTTACTTCTTTATCATCAACAATATTTTTAACTTTATAAATTTTTGCATTAAATCCTTGGATTACTTTTTCTATTTTTTCATTTGAATTACCATCCCTATATATAAAAATAATGTTTCCATTCTGCCTTTTTACAGCTTCAGCAATCCCATAAGCGATACTCCATTTATTTCTAATACCAATTATCAATATGGTTTTTCCTTTTAACATTAATTCACCTTTTCTTTCTTATAAGTTCCTATTTTTCTAAATTTCTCATATCTATGATAACACAATTCCTTAGGTGAAAGTTTCATAAGTTCCTCTAATGATAAATCTAGTTCCTTTTTTATTCTTGCTATTACTTTCATAAAATTATCATCACTGTCTTCTTTTTCTTCTTTAATAATTGTATCTATAACATTAAGATTTAACAAGTCTTTTGAAGTTAATTTCATTTTATTAGCAGCTTTTTCTTTTTTACTTGAATCTTTCCAAATAATACTTGCAAAACCTTCAGGACTTATTATTGAATAAATAGCATATTCAAGCATCAGTATTTTATTAGCTACACCAATAGCAAGTGCTCCTCCGCTTGACCCTTCACCAATCACAATATTTATTACCGGAACTTTTATATTTGCTAAAGTTAACATACTTTTAGCAATTGCTTCTCCTTGACCATGCTCTTCAGCATGTAAGCCGGGATAAGCTCCTTTAGTATCTATAAAAGTTATTATAGGCCGATTAAATTTCTCTGCTTGTCTCATAAGCCTTATTGCTTTTCGATAGCTTTCCGGATTTGGCATTCCAAAATTCCTTTCAATATTTTCTTGGGTAGTTCTTCCTTTTTGCTCTGCAATTATAGTTACAGGAATCCCATTATATTTTCCAATACCACATACTATAGCTTTATCATCATATCCTAACCTATCTCCATGTAACTCAATAAAATCCTCAAATAAATTATCTATATAGTCAAGTGAAGTTTTTCGATATGGTCCTCTAGCAATATTTACTATATCCCAACTACTAATTTTTTTTGTCAATAATACCACTTCCTTTATGTAATTCGATTAACTTTGTAATTGTTTCTTTCATTTCTTTTCTCTTTACTATTAAATCAATAAATCCATGTTTTAATTGAAATTCTGATGTTTGAAATCCAGGTGGTAATTCCTCTCCTATTGTTTGTTTTATTACATTTGGTCCAGCAAATCCTATCATAGCCCCAGGTTCTGCAATAATAATATCTCCTAAAGAAGCAAAAGATGCTGTAACGCCTCCATAAGTAGGATCTGTTAAAACTGATATATATAATAAACCTTCTTCATTGTGTTTAGCTATAGCACAAGTGGTTTTAGCCATTTGCATAAGAGAAATGATTCCCTCTTGCATTCTTGCTCCTCCACTGGCACTAATTATAATAAGTGGGAGCTTTCTTTTTATAGACTCTTCGATACTAAAAGTAACATACTCTCCAAGAACACTTCCCATGCTTCCCATGAAAAAATTACTATCTATTATTGCTATTACTACTTTATTATCATTTATTTTACCAATACCTGAGAGTGTTGCTTCATCCAGCCCGGTTTTTTCTTTTTCCTTTTTCAATTTTGCTTCATATTCAGAAAGTTCTAATGGATTTGTTGTTTCTATATTTAGTTTAAACTCTTTAAATGTTCCATCATCTATAATTAATTTCAGCCTATCTTTACATGTTATTCTAAAATAATAATTACAATAAGGACAAATATTTAAACTTTTAACAAAAGTGGGCCTATAAATAATTTCTTTACATTTTGGACATTTAAGCCATTTCCCTTTTGGGATATCAATATTACTTTTTTTATTGCTACTTGGATATTCTCTTTTCTTTATACTTTCTATTGTCATATTTAAAGCTCCTATAAATCAAAGTTTTTATTTATAAAAGAAGTATCAAACTCGCCTCTTATAAAGCTGGGATTTTTAATTATTTCGTACAAAAACTCTTTATTTGTTTCTACCCCATCAACAACTAACTCTTCCAAAGCTCTTTTCATTTTTGCTATTGCTTCATTTCTTGTACTACCTTTTGCAATAATTTTAATTAACATTGAATCATAATTATGAGGAATAGTATATCCTTCATATATAGCAGTATCTATTCTTATCCCATTACCTCCAGGCATATATAAGCCCTTAATAATTCCTGGAGATGGTTTAAAATCTTTTAATGGGTTTTCTGCATTTATTCGGCATTCGATAACATGATTATTAAATAACACATCTTTTTGTTTTAAATTTATCTTTTCATGAGCACTTATTCTTATTTGTTCTTTAACTAAATCTATTCCTGTTCTTTCCTCAGTAATTGGATGTTCCACTTGAATTCGTGTATTCATTTCCATAAAATAAAAGTTTTTATCTTTATCTACCAGGAACTCTACAGTTCCCAAACTTGTATATCCAACTAATCCTGCTATTTTAACAGCACATTTACCCATTTTTTCTCTTAACTTATCATCAACAATAGTAGACGGGGTTTCTTCGATTATCTTTTGATTTTTCCTTTGAATACTACAATCTCTTTCTCCTAAATGAATAATATTCCCATATTCATCTGCTATTATTTGTATTTCAATATGCCTTGGATTTTCAATATATTTTTCAATATATATTTCATCATCATTAAATGATATTTTTGACTCTTGTTTTACAATATTAAATGCTTGTGGAAGTTCTTTTTTACTATAAACAATTCTTATTCCTTTTCCACCTCCACCAGATGATGCTTTTAGTATTACTGGATATCCTATTTTTTCTGCAATATTTGTTGCTTCTTTTATTGATGATATACTTCCTTCTGATCCTGGTATTACTGGCAATCCAGCATTTTTTACTGTTATTTTAGCATTAGCTTTATTTCCAAGTAAATCTATTACTTTTGAAGTTGGTCCAATAAACTTTATATTTGACTCTTCACAAATTTTAGCAAACAAACTACTTTCTGATAAAAATCCAAAACCTGGGTGTATGGCATCTGCTTTGACAATATTTGCCGCTTCAATAATACTTTTAATATTTAAATAACTTTTGGAAGATTCCGCTGGTCCTATACAAACTGCTTCATCCGCAAGTTTAACATGAAGAGCCTTTTTATCTACCTCAGAATATATAGCAACTGTTCTAATATTCATTTCTTTACAAGCTCTAATTATTCTTACAGCAATTTCACCCCGATTGGCAATTAATATTTTATACATTTTATTTATCTACTACTGCAAAAGTAAGCTCGCCTTTTGCAGCTAATACTCCATCTACAGTTGCAATTACTTCACCAATACCAATTGGCCCTTTTTTATTAATAATTTTTACTTCTAATTTTAGTTTATCACCAGGTCTAACAATTTTTTTGAATTTTAATTTATTAATTCCTCCGAATAAAGCGTTTTTCCCTTGGTTTTCTTCTAAAGAAAGAATAGCTATAGCACCTGTTTGTGCAAGTGATTCAGTTATTAAAACTCCAGGCATAATAGGATCTTTTGGAAAATGACCTTTAAAATACCATTCATTTTCATCCACATATTTATATGCAACAGCACAATCACCTGGTATATATGATTCAACTTCATCAATCATTAAAAATGGTTCTCTTTGAGGAATTATTTTTTTTATTTCATCTTTATTTAACATCTTTAACTCCTTACTCTATTCTAAATAGTTTACTTCCATATTCTACTGTTTGACCATTTTTTACATATATTTCAACTATTTTTCCTGAATATTCACTTTCAATCTCATTCATTAGTTTCATTGCTTCAATAATACAAACGGTATCTCCCTTATTAATGTTTTTATTAATTGTTACATAATCATCTTCTTCGGGGGATGGCTTTGAATAAAAAGTCCCCACCATTGGAGATGTTATTATTTTTGAACTATCTTCAACTCCTTCTGTTTCTATACTGTTTATGGGGGTGCATATCTGATTGTTAGTATTATCTTTTTTCATGCTAATTTTCATTCCATCTTTAAATTCTATTTCCATCGAAGTTAGCTTTGAATTACTCATTTCATCCATTATTTGTTTTATTTTTTCATATTCCATTTTATCACCTACTCTTCATATTTTTTTAATATAATTGTGGCATTATGACCACCAAATCCTAGCGAATTAGACATTGAATAATTGATATTTTGTTTTACCGCTTTATTAGGAACAATATTTAAGTCACATTCTTCATCCTTATTAGAATAATTAATTGTTGGTGGTACCAAACTTTGTTCCATTGCTTTAATACATATAATTGCCTCTACTGCCCCCGCAGCTCCTAATAGATGCCCTGTATTTCCTTTAGTTGAACTTATAAACAAATTATTAGCATGCTCTTTAAATGCTAACTTTATCGCCTTAATTTCTGTCTTATCATTAAGAGGAGTTGATGTGCCATGAGCATTTATATAATCTATTGCCTCTTTTCTTATTTTGGCATCTTTAATTGCTTTTTTCATACATTCAGATGCACCAATTCCTGAAGGATCCGGAGATGTAATATGATATGCATCGGTTGTTGTACCAAAACCTATAATCTCAGCGTATATTTTTGCACCTCTTTTTAGGGCATGGTTTAATTCTTCAAGCACTAATACTCCAGCACCTTCTCCCATGACAAAGCCACTTCTATTTTTATCAAACGGCGTACTAGCTTTTCTAAGATTTTCTTCAAAGGATAATGCTTTCATATTTTCAAATCCAGCAATTCCTACTTCACATATAGCGCTTTCTGTTCCTCCCGCCAAAATAACATCTTCATAATCATGTCTAATACTTTTTAAAGCCTCGCCAATTGCATGAGTTGATGATGCACATGCTGTAACAATTGATAGCGATTCACCTTTTAACCCTAGATCAATTGCAACATTGCCCGAAGGCATATTAACTATTGCCTTTGGAATTAAAGTTGGTGAAACAAAGCGAGGACCCTTTTCCTTATTAGTTTCACAATTTTTTTGAATAGTTTCAAAATCACCAATTCCTGAACTAATAAATGTACCTATTTTATTAAAATCAGTATTTTCTAAAGTAATACCACTATCTTTAATTGCTTCTCTTGCAGATATTATTGCAAGTTGTGAAGCTTTATCAAGTCTCTTTGACGCTTTTAAATCAAAATATTTTAGTGGATCATAATCCTTTATCTCAGCAGCTAATTTAGTTCTAAACTCTGTTGTATCAAAATATGATATTTTATCGATACCACAATTACCCCTCTTAATAGAATCCCATGTTTTAGGTACATCAATACCTATAGGGTTTATGGTCCCCATTCCTGTAATTACTACTCTTTTTCTCATATTAACATCCCCCCGTCAACATGTATTACTTGACCAGTGATATATAAACATTCATCGCTAGCTAAAAATTTAACTAAATTTGCAATATCTTTTGGTTCACCTAATCTTTTTAATGGGATGTTTTTTGCAATATTATTTTTAATCTCATCACTTAAAATGTCTGTCATTTTTGTTTTAATATATCCCGGTGCTATAGCATTTACCATTATATTTCTTGAAGCAAATTCTTTAGCAACACTTTTAGTAAATCCAATAACACCTGCTTTAGATGCTGCATAATTTGCTTGACCTGCATTACCACTTATACCTACCACTGAAGATAAATTAATAATTTTACCAGCTTTTTTCTTTGACATAAAAGGGATAACATTTCTAGTCATATTAAATGTTCCTTTTAAATTTACTTTAATAACATCATCAAACTCCTCTTCAGTCATTCTAAGAATTAAGTTATCTTTAGTTATTCCAGCATTATTTACAAGTAATGAAATTTCTCCAAACTTTTCTATTACTTCTTTAACTAATTTTTCACATTCACCAAACTTGGAAACGTCTGTTTTTATCATTAAACATTTAACATTATTATCTTCGATTTCTTTTTTTATCTTTTCTAATTCTTCGTTTTCTTTCCGATAATTTATTACTATGTTATATTGTTCTTTAGCTAATGTTAAAGCTATTTCTTTCCCTATTCCAGATGATGCTCCTGTTATTATTGCTACCTTCATTCTTATTCTCCTTTTAAAATTGATAAAGTATTAATTAAACTTTCTTTATCTTGAATATTTAATATTTGAACTTCTTTATTATGTTCTTTATTTATTTTTTTAACTAAATTACTTAATATTTTTCCAGGTCCAATTTCAATAAATGTATTAACACCCTTTTCTAACATCTTTTCTATTACTTTAGTAAATTTAACCGGACTTATAATATGATCAGATAAAATTTGAACATAATCATCTTTCTCTTTATAGATATTTCCATCAATATTTCTGACTACATAATTATTGCCCTTATTAAACTTAATCTTTTTCAATTCTTCTTTTAGATGTTTACTACTATTTATTAAAAACTTAGTATGAAAGGGGCCTGATGTATTTAAAGGTAATACTTTTGCTCCCTTTTCTTTAAATCTAATAGTAGCTATATCAATATTTTTTTCTAATCCAGAAACCACTATTTGTTCATATGAATTATAATTAGCAGGGTATACATTATCTATTTTTTCACATATTTTTTCTACTTCTGTATCCTTTAGGCCTATTACTGCAATCATTTTAAAACCACCCTTAGGAAGATATTCTTGCATAAATTCTCCCCTTTTTTGAACAAGTTTTATTCCTTCTTTAAAATCGATAATTCCACTATTTATTAAAGCAGTATATTCTCCTAGACTTAAACCGGCTGACATATATGGTTTTATATCATTTTTCTTTAATATTTCTAAAATACTAAGAGAGTGTGTTAATATTGCAAGCTGAGTATATTTAGTTTCATTAATTAGATTATTATCTTTAAAAGAAATATCTTTAATATTTATATTTGTTATTTTTTCTACTTCATCATATATTCTTTTTACATCTTCATATGATTCATATAGATCTTTTCCCATTGAAATAAACTGACTTCCTTGTCCTGGAAATAAATAGGCTATTTTCATAATATATTCCTTTCTTTTAATTCTTTTATAAACATTTTATAGAATTTTTTTATAAAATCACTATTGTCAATTTTGATATTATATTCATTGATTATTGATGTTGCTATATCTTTGATTTCTTTATTAAACTCTTTTTGGGAGGTATTTATTCCAACACCAATTATTAATGCTTTTACTTTCTCTTTTTCTAATTTTGTTTGTACTAAAATACCTCCAACTTTTTTATTTTTTATCATCAAATCATTAGGCTTTTTAATTTCTAAATAACAATCATATAATTTAAATATTTCTTTTATTATTTCGGCTACTCTTATAGTTAAATCCTTTAGTTTATCTACATTTACATTTGGTGTAAGTAATAATGAAAACGCAATATTATCATCTGTTTCTGTATACCATTTTCTTCCTTGTTTTCCTATTCCATCGCTTTGGATTGATGCGGTTATCAATATTTCTTTTGTCCCTTTTTCATATTCTCGCCAAGCTTCTTTTTGAGTAGAATCTATTTTTTCATAATGAATGTATTTCATAATTCCTTTGTTAATTCTTTCATTAACTTTTTTACTGTTGTTATTTCTTTAATCTTAGTTACAACCTCGCCACAAAAAATTAATCCTTCATCTATATTTCCATTTACAGCATTAATCAGAGCTTTAGTAATACAATATGGTGTTGTTTTTATATCGCATGTTTTTATACATGAATAACACTTATTTATTTTTTTATTTTCTTTTTCTAAAGATTTAATAAATTTATTACTTAATGCTCTTCCTGGCATACCAACTGGTGATGAAATAATTTTAATATCTTTTGCTTTCGCATTAATATAAGCCATTTTAAATTCATTACTCGCATCACATTCTTTTGTTGTAACAAATCTAGTACCTATCTGAACACCATTACATCCCAAATCTAAATGCTTCTTTATATCTTTAGAAGACCAAATTCCTCCAGCTGCTATTAGTGGTATATCTTTACCATTTTCTTTTTCGATTATTCTAATATATTCTAAAACTTCTTTAATAATATCTTCAAGATTTTTTTCTTTGATTTCTTCTTTTTTGAAACCTAAATGGCCTCCTGCTTTTGGACCCTCTACTATTATCATATCTGGTACATAATTATATTTTGTTATCCAATATTTAGTAATAAATTGACATGCTCTTAAAGATGAAACTATAGGAGCTATTTTTGTTTTTGAACCCTCTACTAGCTCTGGTAAATTTTTTGGAAGACCCGCGCCAGAAATAATTAGATCGATCTTATTTTCAACACTTCTTTTTACAAGGTTTTCATAATCTTTCATAGCAACCATGATATTAATAGCAAGGATTTTATCTTCACCACATATTTTTCTAGCCTTTTTTATTTCTTCATCTATCGCCTTTAAATTTGCTTTTTTTGGATTAGTTTTAAACAACTCTTTTTTATAACCAATAGAGGCTGCTGATAAAACCCCAATTCCACCTTCTAAGGAAACATTTCCTGCTAAGTTATGAAGAGATACTCCAACACCCATACCTCCTTGTATAATAGGAAATTTTGATTCTTTGTTATTTATTTTGATTCCCATATTATTACCTTTCTATAAAATCGCTTTTATATTTTCGTTTCTTTTTATTTTATTTGTTGCAGTCTTTATAAGTGGTTCTTCAGAAACAATAATATCCTTTATATTTTTATATAATGGTAACTTCTTATTTATTTTTTTGATTTCTTTCATTAAGGTTACATAAATATTTTTTTCATTTATATTATAATAATTTAATATATCTTCCTTATCTATAATTATCTTCACATTTAATTTATTATTCTTATCAAATACAAGAGATTCTTTAACTCCTCTTATATCATTTATTATATTTTCTAACTCTTCTGGGTATATGTTTTCACCATTTTCTAAAACTATAACGTTTTTCTTTCTTCCTTTTATATATACAAATTTATTTTTATCTACATATACTAAATCACCTGTACAAAACCATTTACGTTTAAAAGATTCTTTTGATAATGTATTATCTTTTAAATATCCAAGCATCACTGAATCACCTTTTACAAGCAACTCTCCAACTTTATCTTTATCTTTTTTTATTACTTTTATTTTTAAATTTTTTAATGGTTTCCCTACTGATCCAACACGATAATCTTTATTCGTAGACATCGTTACTACTGGTGATGTTTCTGATAATCCATATGCTTGCATTAAGTTTATACTTAAATTGCGATATTTTAATTCTGTTAAGGGGTTTAAATAAGCTGCACCACTTATTAAATATTTAATTTGATCCCCAAGTATCTTCTCAGTTGTTTTTCCTTTTTCAATTTGTTTTTCTATTTGTTTTAATAACATTTCATAAACAACGGGTACATTTGCCATAACGGTTATTTCTTTTTCTTTTAATTCACTTAATATATGTCTTATTCCTTTTGAAAATATAATCTTTGCACCAACAGAAATTGGATATAAAAATCCAAACGTACATTCAAATACATGATGAAGAGGTAAAAATGATAAAAATCTATCTTTACTATTAATGTTCAATGTTTCTTTTAACTCTACAACATTTGAATATAAATTCTTATTAGATAAAGCAACAACTTTTGATTTTGATGTAGTTCCTGATGTATGTAATATTACTGCTATTTTGTTTTCATCAATTTCTTTTCTTATATATCTTTTATTATTATTAAGCAGTTTTTCACCTTCAATAATAAGGTTTTTAAAAGCCTTATTATCAAAAGAAATAATATTTTCTAATTTTGTTTTCTTCTTTATATTTTTAAGTAATCTTTCGTATGACTTAGAGCAAAATATTGTTGTAATATTTGATGATGTAAGAATGTTAATTATTTCATTTTCTGGAAGTGTTTTATCTATTGGTACTATAGGGCCTATTCCACATATCACAGTCAGATATGTAAGTTCCCATTCATATCTGTTTTCACTCATTATTGCTATTTTCTTGTTTTCTAAATTCATTTCTAACAATGATGTTCCCAGACATTTCATCTGTTTATAAACTTCTTTGTAACTTATTTTTCTTTTATCTATTTCATATAATATTTCTTCACTATTATCTTTAAGTGTATCTAATATTAAATTCTTAATAGTTTTACTAGTTTTTATAAACTCCACCTCCAAGTCACTAAAACTAATGTTAAAGCATTTTTTTACTCAAAACAATCAGTAACTTTTCTTCATTTGTTTTTTTTACAACGTTCAAAATTAAAGATGCTTTTTATTAAACAATTAATTTGTTTTTGTTGCTTAATTAAGGATTTAATACATAATAAAAACCCATATAATTTTTAATTATATAGGTTCATTTACTGCTTTTAAAAGTTTATTTTACTTTTTCTAAATCTAATCTAGCAGTGTTTATAAATATATTCTTGCCGTATACAAACTTTTTTTCATTTATATCAAAAGGCAGTTCAATAACTTCAAGCATATAATTTTTAATATTTACTAAAAATTTTAATCCTTCTTTCTTTATTAAATAATATGATGATAAATCACTAAAAGAATCTGCAAGAGATAGGGGATATATTTCTGAAAAAGTATCAATCGCACTTTCTAAGACATTAAATTTTTTGAATCTTGATAACACGTAGATTTCATATGGCTTTGGGAAATAATCTTTTAACACTTGCAAATTCATATTTAATCTGTTCTTATATTTTGCTTTATCTAACTTTTTTTTCATTTTTAGTGCTGGTAATTGATTATCATTATCTAATAAATAGTCAATAGTAACCCCAAATACCTTTGATAATTCCTGTAAGTTGCTAATATCCGGAAGTCCATTGTCGTTTTCCCATTTAGTTATAGCTTGTCTTGAAACATTCATAATTTCGGCTAATTGTTCTTGCGATAATCCAAACCTTTTTCTTATTTCTTTTAATTTTTGACCAAACGTCATAGCAATTTCTCCTTTCATGCCTAAATATTATCAAAAAAGCATTGCTTTTAATAGCAAAAAAAGGTAACATTTATGCTACTTATCGTAGCAATTAGGGTATAAACGATAGTAAGATAAAAACAATTAAAAGATAACTTCAAAAAATTATTATTTAATATTCCTACCATTAGTCTTTTTCGTTCTACCTAAAACAGGTTCTCTTCCAATTGAATTTTCAATTTCAGCAATTCTAGAAATTAATGTTTCTATTGATAAATTGTCTATATCTCCACCATAAATATCAATATATCGTTTCAATTGTCTTGCTACAGTAGATAATTCATCATTATGAGCTAAAATATATAATTCGCCCGAATAATAAATAAGTCCTTTAAAAACCTTAGAAGACATACGAAATTCATATACATCAACCTTTTTTGAAAGGTCATATACATCAAAGAGGTGGGTCGGATTATTAATATGGAAATGAGAATCTGCAATCATTGCTATTGAAGAACCACTTTTAACTATTTTGCTTATAAGTTCATGAAAATACGTAGAATAATAAAATTTATCATTATCAATATCTTTTAATGCATCTTCCTTACCAATAACAAAAGTTTGTGATGCTATAAGTTTATCTTCTCTATCATTCTTTCCTAATTCAAGCGGTATAAGATTATTTATATCAAAACTTTTTGGTATATATTCACCATCACGTGGTAAAAAGTCATTTACATAACAGCGTTTTAATATATATTCATCGCCCAATTTTTTTAATATCAGTTTCATTACCAACTCGTAATTTTTTATTATATCTGATGAGTCATATTCAATCTCTAAAGACCCTAAAAGAACATATTTCAATATGTAAACTAGTCTCCATAACTCTTTTGACTTTTCTTTTATTTCTGCCTCCAGTATTTTACGATTACAATCTCCCTTTTTATATTTCTCTTTTAATTTTGAAATTGATTCAAATTCTTCTTGAAGAACTATAAAATAATCTTTTGGATTAAACTTTCCTTCCTCATAATAATTTATTAATAATTCACTAACGCTCATGCAAACCTCCTAAAAATAATATATCATAAAACAAATTAAAAATGAACAATCATTTTCTTAATAATGCCTTTTTGAATCTAACAATATTATCACTTATTTAAGATATTTATAATTTTTCTCTTTTAGATTTTTTATTCTATCTGAGTAAATTAATACTATTTAATTTTTTTCTCATAAATAATTCTTTGTTCATCATATCCTAGGTGCTTATATACGCTTAAAGCATCCGTGTTAAAAGTCCAACAACTTAATTCAATTCTATCGCATCTTGCTTTTTTTGCTATTTTTTCTGCCTCGTTCATTAATGTTTTGCCTATACTTTTTCTACGATAAGATTCAGTAATAATTATCTGATCTACATTTAATTTTTTCGATTGTTTTTGTTCTATTTTATATGATAAATATCCAACAATTTTATTATCAACAAGAGCTATTATTATTTTAGAATTATTCATAATATCATCCATTAGCTCTTTTAATGTTTCATTATTTTTATTTGAAAATATATCAGGTCTTCCTTTTTGATGATATCTATAACCCTCGATAAAAAGTTCTAATAATTCTTTATCAACATCTTTCTTAATAGCTTCTTTAATTTGTATTTCCATAATGTATCTCCCTCACCTATTTGAATAAATTTTATCTAAAAATTATTTATATACTATCAAAAATGAATGCTTAATATTTCCATTTGCAAAAATTTTATTGATTATATTTGTTTGCATTTTTTATTGTATCACATAAGTAATCAACCGATTTATCAACCTCTTTTATATTGTCAACTAACTTATATTCTGAATGTTCATCTTCCAGTAAAATAATATCCTTTTCAGATTGATTTGGTAACAATTCCCCTTGATAAACCAATCTTGTAAATACGGCCTTTTTTTCCACATCATAATTACTATCTTCATGAAGTACAGGGCCAACAATAATATCCAAATTAACTTCTTCTTTAGTTTCTCTAATTGCCGCTTCACTAGGTTTTTCACCAACCTCAACCATTCCTCCGGGAATGTCCCAATATTCTGGAAAAGCGTTGGGTCTTCCTCTTTTAATTGGAGTTCTTTTGATTAAAAGATATTTACCTTTTATTTTGACTAAAACATGTGCTATTAATTTAAAATTTTGAACGTTTTCCATAATTTATTCCTTAATCTCTATTTTTATTATACAATAACATATAAAAAAACGTCAAAGTTTATTATTGAAATTATCAAACAATACTTAGTCACTTTTATCATCATATCTATATTCCATTAAATAACAATCTGCTTTTTTACCTTCGTGAAGTTCATGTTTAGGTAATTCATGAATAATTCTAAAACTCTTTTATCTGTTAACCATTTTAATAATAGAGAATAATCTTTCTCTATCAAATTTCTTATTCTAATATTATCTTTCTTTATATCTATCACTATTTATCCCCAAAATGGAGTAAAGATTCCAAATCTAAATAATTTCTAACAATATTAAAATTTGTTTTTTTCATTTAATTCACCATCATTTTTTTGTTTTAAAAATATAAACAACTTTTTAATGCCCAAATAAATTAATAATATAATCCATTTTATTGGGTACCACCAAAATCCTATAAAAAGCCAAAACCATATATTAGAAGTAGAAGGTTTAAATAAATCTATCGTTGTTTTTTTATAAACATGATTGTATACTGATTTATTTGGATTTTTAATAAACCCAACTCCTTTTTTTCCATACAAGGGATTAATACTTCTTTTAATACTCCTCTTTAGTTTGCCTGTTGTTTTTGCTTTAATGCGTTTTTTTATATTTGGGGTTCTAATTCCCACTTTCATAAAGATCACTTCCATTTAAATTATATCATATTGTCATATAAAAAAGTAAGCTTTATACCTACCATTAATTATTAACATATGTATTTTTATTTTCTACTTATTATTTTCTTTTGCCAACTTCTTTTATTACATTTAGGACATTTCATGTACCTCGTTCTATTTATATGCATAGCCCATAATACACTTTGATATGTCGGTATATATTTATAATGACATTTTTGACATTCATAATATCCTGCTGTTTGTTCAATTCCAATTGCATAACCAACACCAATTACAAATATAATAAACCCTATTGAAATCAATAATATTCTAATCCATGCATCCATTTCTATAAAAGAACTAACAAATATCAATGTCAAAAAGGATATAGTAACTATCAAACCAATTATTGTTTCTAATCTCAATAATTGTTTATCTTTTTCCTCTTTTAATTTAGTCATTTCAAGTAAATGCTCTTCAAGTTTCTTTTCATTATCTTTCATATCTATAATTTCACCACTAAATAGATCATTAATAGTAATTTTTAAAATAACACATAAATTATGCATTATAGAAACATCTGGCAGACACTTTCCATTTTCCCATTTTGATACAGCTCTATCTGTTATATTTAATTTTTCAGCTAAATCACTTTGGGTAAGCTTTTGTTCCTTTCTTTTTTCCTGAATAAATTTTCCTATTTTAATCTGATCCATATAGTTTTTCTCCTTTCATAAATCAAATATACTACAAATTATAATGAATTAACACGAACTGCTAGTTGAATTTTATTTATACTTCAATTTTATTATGCTTTATCATTTACAATTATGTGAATCCATCTACGTTGAACTATCTTCTTTTAAATTTTATCCTAAAAATTATGAACTTATAGATAAATTGCCCTTTTCAATACAATTTGACAAAATAGTTTTACCAATAATTTGCTCTGCTAAATTTCTTGTCGAATTTTTAAATAAATATTTAGAAAATAATTGATAATTTCCATCATAATCCTGAAGTGATAAAAAATGCTTCCTATCTAAATCATCTATAACATCAAATTGCATTTTTAATGATAATTTTGCGCCTTTATTATCGTGTATTTCGTAATTACTACTTGTTTGTTGACCGTTAAGAATAGTTTCCTTATCAGGATTATCTTTATATGCCATTAAATCAACACAATAAACATAATCTAATCTAAACATAAATTCATCAAACTCATATGGCAAATTATATCTTTTTTTTGCATATTCGTAAGCATTTTTTAGTCTTTCCATTCCTTCATTATTTGAATATTCATAGTTAATTGAAACAAAAAATTTTTATCAGTTCCTAAAACGATAGCAAGTTTACTTAACATTGAATCATACATTTCATAATTATGCATTGATGAAACTATTATTCCACCATTAAGCATTCTTAATTCTTCTGAAGGAATTTTTCTTTCTTCAAAGTCTATATTATGAATTTTTTTGTATACTTCTTCAGAAAAATACTGAGTCTGAGCTTCCATTATTAATCTTCCAAAATTTGATTCTTGATTTATTCCAACTTCATCATTTAAAGGATTAGTTTGAACAGCATGATGCAATTCATGATACACCGTTATTTCTCGTAATGGTTCTTTTAAATCTCCCCTTATATAAATAATTCTACTTTTTGGATCTCTTAGCCCTTTACAATCAGGACCTAGATCTTTATAAATTTCACTATTTTCATCATAAAATACAATTTCTCTAGCATATGATAACCCATTTTCTATTAGTTGTTCAATCTTATTCAACTCTATAATATTTGGTTTTTGTGATAATACATAAAAATAATTTGTATAATAATTCAAAGTAGTTAAATCAATATCAGGTTTTAGCTTTAATATAATTTTTATTATTTCTTCTTTTTGCATTATCTCACCTCATATGTTTTATTATAACATTTTTCTTACTAATATTTTCCTTGTCTTCAAGGCAAGGATAACTTTTTATTTTCTTCCTTTATTTATAAGGGTTTGCTAATGAGAAATTAGTGTAAATTAGTAATTAGATACGATTTAGATACGAAAAAATCGTATCTAAACTGTATCTAAAGTGTTTTTTTATAAAAATTTGAATATTTGAGGGAATTAAAAAACCTCGTAAAGTCTTTGTTTACGGAAGTTTGGTGGTCATAATGCCACAACAATTTTTATATTTCTTGCCGCTGCCACATGCCCGTAATTTGTGCATATTTTATGTATTTTTAGTACATATAGTATTATGCATTTTTCTTTGATATTACAAGCATTTAGCACTCTGTATTATTAGTATTATCTATATTATAAATATTACTAATTTTATATATTACGTGGACAAAATGTGGACAAAGTCATCTTTTTCACAACATTTTTGTTCCTATATATATTATACATTATTTTAAATGATTTAATACACCATTATCTAAATCATTAATATTATACATTGTTTCTAATTCATTAAAAGTTTCTTCTAAATTATTTTTAGCATTTTTCCATCCAATACCATCTGTAATCCATATAAAAGTTACCTCAGATACTTTTTTAGCTTCAATAGCGAGCATTTTATAGCTTCTTGCAGTTTCATTAAGTTTTGAACCACTTGATGCATAAAAGTTTGTTTCAATTAAATAAACTTGACTATCTGTTTTAATTACAAAATCAAATCTCTTTGTTGAAGTATCATTACCTGACATAGAAGATAAATCTAAATTCCACTTTTTCTCGATATCTTTTAAATTCATTTCTTTAAAGTAAGAATGGTCTTTTTTATATCCTGCTTGAATTATATATTTTTCAACTAAATCCTCCATTAAATGACCACCACGATTTTTTCTTGCATTTGAATCTAAGCCAACCTCAACCCCTAATAAATAATCATATAAATTATTTATTATGTGATTCTGTAGCAAATTAAATAAACCTGTTTCTCTCATAAACTTAGAATAATCTTCTATTGAATAAACTAATTTATTAAAATTAAATAAATATTCATCAGATTGATCTTTAATAAAAATTTCACTTGAGCGAACTGCCAATAAAGATGGTATAACCTCTAAAGTATCCGGATATTTTAAAATTATCTTTTCAAAATCTTTCTCAATATTCTTACTACCAATCAAAGAATTTAAAATATTAATTTCTACTTTGTATTTTTCTGCAGTATCATATATTTTTTCAAAATCAACATAATAACCATAATTTGAAATACTTGTTTTAAAATTATCTAACCAATCATTAAAATTTCTTTTCATTTTTCACTTTCCTTTCTTTTAATTGTTAAATCTAGATATTCCTTTACATTATCTATCCCTATATATTTTCTATTTAATTTACTAGCTGCTATCCCTGTTGTCCCGCTTCCATTAAAAGGATCTAATATCAAGTCTCCTTCATCGGTGGATGCCATTATTAACTTTTCTAATATTTCTAAAGGTTTTTGCGTAGGATGTTTTCCACATTTTTTCTCACTTGCCTTAGTTAATGAAGTTTCCCATACATCTTTTGCTTGTTTTCCACCATTTAACTCCTTCATTAAATCATAATTAAATTTATGTTTAGCTTCTTTTAAGTCTTTTCTTGCCCATAAAATTGTTTCTGTGGAATGAACAAAATATCTACAACTCAAATTTGGTGGTGGATTTAATTTTCTCCATGTTATATTATTTAATATTTTAAAACCTTCTTCTTCAAGTGCCATTCCAATTGAATAAATATTATGCAATGTTCCACTAATCCAAATAGTTCCATCATCTTTAAGTATGTTATAGCATAAACTTATCCATTCTCTATTAAAATTATGTTTCTCATTAATATTAATTTTTTTATCCCAATCAGCTTTATTTACTGAAACCATTTTTCCACCACTACAAGACATTCCATCACCAGATAAAAAATAAGGAGGATCAGCAAATATCATATCTATACTATTACATTTTATATTCTTTAATTCTTCAAAAGAATCTCCTAAAATTAATTTGAAATTTCTTTTATTATAATAATATTTTTTTATTTTACCACCTCACTTATATTATATTTCATGTATTTATATTTCCCTAAAATTAGTATTGATTTAATGTGTTACCTAACATTGAAATTATATCTAAAAATGGGAAACCTCTAACTAATTTGCTATTCTTTATTCCATTTTTATACATTTTTATAAATTCTTCCTTTGCTTTACTTTTGTCTTCTACTTTAAGCATTTCCATTAACCATTCCATATAATTAATACCATTATCATCATAACCTTCTATATAATCAAAAAATTCACTAATTACTTGTTCACCATTACCAGATATATAATCATTATACTTTGAAACATTTTTAACTTTTAAAGCTAAAGCAATTGGAACTAGTATATATTTCGTAACAGATTGTTCTTCTTTTTCAAAATAACTTTCTCTATTAATAAATTTTTCAATTATTCTATACATTGTAATAAACTTATTACAATCTCTATAGGTAAACAAATAATGTTGAAAAAGTAAATAAGATATATCTTCAGGCAAGAACGTTTCTTTCTTAAACTCACAATAATAATCAATATACTCTTTTAAGTTTTCTGTTTCTAATGTTATGACAGTTTCATATATCTAATTTAAATATCTATAACCATCAAATCCTTCGCCATAAAATTTTTTTACAGTATTGCTTAATTCCTTATTATTTGTTACTACAATAACAGTAATTTTCGGATTAAAATAAAAGTGCTTGATAGTCTCTAACATTTTTACAGCAAAATCAGGTCTACATCTATCTAGCTCATCAATTACTAAAATTAATCTTTTATTATTAGGTATTATATTATTAAATAATTTATTAATCGCAGTCTTTTTTTCTTCAACAGTTATCACCTCTTCTGCTAGTTCTTCAAAAGTTGTTAATCTATCAAAAACTTCAGGCGACAAAATATTACCAGTACTTTTTGAAATAATATTTTTTAATATCGGTTTAATAGTTGTGAAAATATTTTTATTATCAATCACACAATCTTTATATTTTGGATAATCATTCAATATAGAAAAAATTAAAGATCCCAAAGGTGAACCATGATCATCATTTTCCCAAGCGTTATAATAAAACAAAACATGTCTGTCGCGAAATTCACTCAATATTTCTGAACTGTTTTTATCAATAAGAGGTAAATTCATGTCGCTATTAAGCACATATTCTAATTGCTTAACAAAAAAGGTTTTACCACATCCCCAACTACCATCAATAGAGAGAATAAAATTTTCTGATAACAAGTTTAAAATTTTTATTAAATTTAATAATTTGCCATTCCTTTTTAAAGTATCATTTTCTAAAGTCGCCAAAATATTTTCTTTATTTTCTATTAATTCATATTTTTTCATAAATTCACCATTTTAGAAGTTAGTAATTACTACCTCTTCAACTTTTCCTCTATTTTTAGCATTTGCTCCAATATTTCTTTGAGCTGATATATAAGTAAACTTATATCCTTTATATAACTCTTTTATTAAAACGGTGTTATAATTTGATAGCATAACATAACATCCTTTTTTATCTAACTCTTTAAATACTTTTGCTAATCTTTTTTGTTCTTCCTTACCAAAACCATTTTCAGTATAACTATTAAACGTTGTTGTATCTGAATCATATGGAGGATCAAAATATATAAAATCTCCTTTTTCTGCATTTTTTACAGCATCTTCAAAATCCATTGATAACACTTTAATATCATTTATATTTAATAAACAGTGAATAAGACCTAAATTAACCCCCTCATATGTTTTAACTTCTTTCTTTTTACCAGAAGGTACATTAAATTCATTATTACTATTAACCCTGTATAAACCATTAAAACAAGATTTGTTCAAATAAATTGTTCTAGCTGCCCTCTTATAATCTGACAGTCTATTAAAACTTTTTTTATTTCTATCTAAATCTCTAATTTTATAATAATATTCTTCTGAATGATTTTGCTCATGCTTATCTAACTCAGAACACATTTTTATCAGTTTTTTTTCATCTTTAATACAATTATAAACATTTATTAATTCCATATTATAATCATTTATTACTGCTTTTCCCGGTTGTAGCTCAAATAACAAAGCACCACCTCCTAAAAAAGGTTCATAATAAGTTTTAAAACTTTTTGGTATTAAGGGTAATAATTTATCTATTATTGACCTTTTTCCTCCTGCCCACTTAACAAATGGTTTTGCCTTCATCATGTTATCTTTCTCCTCTTTGTAATATTCTATCTAAATTTATCTGTTAAATCTCTTATACTATTATTAATTTTATATAAAACTTCTTTATTATCATCAGTTTTATCATCTAACGGATATTGAGCTAACCAATCAATATTTTCTATATAATCTAAATTTATTTTATACTTATCAGTATAAACCTTATTATTAGAACTATATGTTATTTTAATATCAAATTCTTTATCTGGATATTCATTGAATTCAAACCAAGAACTTACCTTTTGATTTGGAGCGAGCAATATATCCTTCGCTTTTGTTAAGGGACTTATTTCTTGTTTAAAAGTAGTTTTACTCCAATCTAATTCAGGAGCTACCTCTAACGAAATTAATTTACCAATACTCTTACCAAAATTTTTAATTATTAAAAAATACATATCAATTTGTGGATTATAATCAATATAAAATAGTAAATATGCTCTATTTGATTCTTCAATAATATTTTTATTTTGTCTTAAAGTAACTATTGATATAATTAGTGAAACAATAACACCTATTAAAGTTATTATCGTCATTGCAAACTGAATCCAATCTGAACAAGACATAACATCATCCTCCAATAAAATTATACCATAAACATGTTATAATTTTTTACTTTTTAAAATTTATTATATCTATATTTTTCAATGTTTCATCTAAATTATTAATTGCTTCTTTCTTACTATCTTCATTACTAGAAATATAATACTTTTGAGTTATTGTTGGATCAGTATGTCCCATTAAATCAGATACATCCTGCATAAGAGCTCCATTACTTGCTAATTTAGTAGCAAACGTTCCTCTTAAATCATAGAACCTACATTTTTTAATTTCTAGTTCATTATGAATTACTTTATATGGATATTTTGTTATATCAGTTCCTACATATGTCCCGTCATCCTTTGTAAAAATTAAATTAATTATTTCTTTATTTGCTTCAGTTAAAACTATTCTTTTTTCTATAACTTTACCATTATCATTTTCTATATCCTCTAAATAATAATATTTATATTGTGAACCATATATTTCTTTTAAATACTCTTGTCTTTTTTTGTAAGATTTTAAAACTTCCTTTAATATATTCCCAATATATATTTTTCTAACTCCAGTTTTTGTTTTAGTTGTGCCTAAATACCATCTACCTTTATAATCCTTTGGTTTATCATAAACACTATTTTTAACACTAATTATACCTTCTTTTAAGTCAATATCATCCCAAGTAATAGCAAACACTTCTCCTGTTCTTAATCCCGTAAAATAAGCTGTTAAAAACGCACATATAAAAGTAATATTATCTTTAAATCTTTCTAATATTAATTTAATCTCTTCTTCTGTATATACATGTTTAACATCTTCTGAATATTGTTCTATTTTTGGAAGTCTTAAAGTTAAAGCAGGATTATATTTTATAAATCCATATAAATTACAAGCATCTCTAAAACTTCCTTTTAGAACTTTTAAAATATTTTTATAATAATTTCTAGAATGATTATAATTATTAACAATATTGTTCATAAAATTATTTAGAGCAACACTAGTTATTGTTGATAGTTTATATCTACCAATAAAAGGTTTAAGATACTTTCTAATTATTATTTCATAAGTGTTAATTGTATTATATTTTAAATTATTTTTGCAATAATTTTCCATCCAATAATCTAGATAATCAGAATATGACATATTACAAGATTTAAAAGGAACTCCAGCACTTAAATATTCATTATATGCTTGTATTCCAGCTTCTTCTGCTTCTTGTTTAGTTTTAAACCCTGATTTACTAATCCATTTTCTTTTATCATCAACTTTTGCTATTTCTATTCTATATTCATAATATTTATTCCTTTTCCTAATATTAATTTTACTCATATTAATCCTCAATTAATTTTTTAATATTATCTAAATCTCTTAAATCATTACCTTCATTAACTAATAAAAATTTTTCTAAGGTTTCTTTTCTAATCTTTAAACTACCTAATCTAATCGCAGGTAGATATCCCCTATATATTAATTGATAAATATAATTCGGACTTGAATGTAATAACTTAGCTACTTCTTGAACAGTATATATTAATTTATCATTCATTTTCATCACCCCTAAACTCTGATAGTAAATCTTCTAGTTCTGCTAACTCTTCTGGTGTGCAAGGTGTAGAAACACATAATTCAGGATTATTTAACCAAGCAGGACCTTCATTATCTATTACTTTATTATTACTCTTATTATTATGTTTGTATAAATAACCATTATCAAATTGCTTATTCATCCTACTTACTATCGCTTGTTTATCCCATACATTATCGGTTAAATATATGGTTCTTATAGATTTATTTGGACTATCTTTATGATATAAACATTTAATAAATCCAATATCTTTTAATTTCTTTATATTTTTAGATACTGTATCTTCTCTTAATCCATAAAGATCTGCTAGAGCTTTATTCGTTATCCAAGCATATCCTT
This sequence comes from Mollicutes bacterium, assembly GCA_012799635.1. Lineage (GTDB taxonomy): Bacteria > Bacillota_I > Bacilli_A > RF39 > UBA660 > UBA6448. The sequence goes on along the minus strand of JAAZKW010000011.1, from coordinate 11,156 downwards.
TATTCTTACATAATGAAGTAATTCTCTCTGCTAATAACTTTTCTCCACTAGTTAATTCTTTAGTTTTATAAATATAACTAGGAACAATAGCATATATTAAAATATAATCTTCATTCATAATTTTTCCTCCTTCAATTTTATTTGAACTAGGCCTTTGTTCACTTTCATTATCTTTGAACAAGTTTATATATACTATGCTAAAATTCTCTTAAATTACTCCGGATTTACTCCATATGATTTTTATCAAGAGTTACAATCTCTTCTAATATTGTTTCTTTAACTTTAGTTATTATTAATTCATCGATATCGTCTTTATAAGTTAAACCTAATTGAATCGCAAGTTTGATATAAGCGCTTTTCTTTGATAAATAATATTTATCCTTATGAATATTCATTTCATAACATATTGATTCGTCTACATAGATTTGTGGTTTATCATATTCAAAATTCTTAATAATAAACCTTTCTACTTCATCTAAATTACTAAATGCTTCTTTAAATCTTTTAAGCAAATAAAAATATAGGACTTGTGAGTTCCTATATTCTTTTTCATTAAATGTTAGTGGTATATCAATTGCTTCAATATTATTTAAAGGTATATTGCCATGAACAATAAATTTTAAATCATCGGTTATTTCATAACTTATTTTATCTTCATTAATCTGATAATAGTAACTATCATCCATTATTTTGAAGATACGACGGACTTTACTCATTATCTTCCTATGGTCATACTTTTTAATTGTTTCAGCTGATAAAGTATTTTGAACCAATAACCTTTCTAATTCTAATTTTCCTTTTTCATTAAAAACTATCATAATAATTCCCCCAAACAAAAAATGCGAAGATCTCTCCTCGCATATTTTTTCTATCATACCATTATTGTACACTATACTTAACAAAACACAAGATAAATAAAAGGTAAAAAAAAGATAAAATTTAAGTAAAAAAAACGTAATTTTTTGCTATTTTTTTGCTAAAAAATTGCTAAAATTTTGCTAATACCTTTTCTCTTGCACAATTTTACTAGTATATATATTATACTACATCAAAATTCCAAATCAAGTCCAAACCAGGTACATTTCGGGGTCAAACCAGGTACAAAACGGGTACATTTTGGTTTTTTCCGTATTTTAGTCATCAAAGCTTCTATATAATTGATTTTTAAACTTACGAAGTGCAACACTTTTTTTAGGATCAGTTAACTCATCTAAGTTAAAATCAGAATACATTTGCTCTAACAAATTAATTATATATGATGTTTTAGAAATCTGCAAATTCCCATTATCAATAATCTTTTTTAAGTCTTTAGATACATCTTCTTTTTCTAAAGCAATATTAACTAAATGATTTATAGTTTTACTAACTGAACTAAAATTATTGTTCCTTTGATAAATTTTAATTCTATCAGCTATATCATCTTCTAAATTAACTAATGTTCTTTTCATAGTATTCCTCCTTTCTATGTAATAAAATATATATTTTTATATTCTTAAAATTTAAATAATAAACAGGATTTTCCATTTATTAATGTTATCTAATATCGCCTTTAGTTTTTTATATGACTTTGTTATTTAATGCTATTTATTATTTTACCTGTTTTAGATTTTTACTACTAGACACAAACAAAATTTGAATGTATTACGACTATGTAAACTTTTCCAATAAATAAATCAACCTAATGGTTGATTTATTCATATTGTTCTACAAATTTATTGCTTGCTATATCTCTTAATCTTTTATTATATGCTTCTTTTAAAATTGGTTCATAATGTATAATAACATTTCCTTGTCTATCAATCGAAATTAATCCTATATTACTTTTCATAAATAGTTCAATATTGTCCAATGCAGGTTTAATGTTCTTACTGTCCATACATATATAAGACATATCAGAAAAACATCTATATCTATAGGCTTGCCTTAAAGCTCTTTTCCAATTTTTTAACTTAACTTCGATAGTTATAATTTTTTTCCCCCTCTTTGTTTTTAATAAAACATCTGGCCTTCCTATCATACCATCAACTTCTTGTAAAATTAAAAAATCTTTTACTTTTTCTATTCTTATCTTTTTTTCCTCTAGCGTTGATAATAATGCAATTACTAAATCTTTTTCTGTTTGAAACATATCAATCACCTCTTATTTTTTATTCTTTAAATTGTAGCAAAACTGTTATCCATTTTCCTAAATGACTGCCACCACTATTTTCATCTAATATTATACCATTATCTATGAAATTTGTATTTAAACTTTGTGCATCTTGCAATATTCTATTTACATATTCTATTCTATCATTCATGTTGTTAGGCATTTTGTTAAGTATTTTACAATAACTTATCATATAATGTTTATAAGGTTCCGGTTTCATAAAATGCCATTTATAATCAAACTTTTGAGTTATATCAAAATATTCATTATCATCAAATATATCTTTAATATCATAATGTTCACTAATAGGAAATAAATAGTTATAATCAATCCATTGTAATAATTTATAGCTAAACATTCTCGGAACAGGACTTCTTTTTATTTCATCACTATCTATAAATCTATTACCATCATAATAACGTAGATTTTCATATATTCCAATTGAAATAGCATCTGCACCCGCAACAACATACAAAATCGACTCAATATCAGAATTTCCTACTATTACTTCCATATTATTATTTTTAATAGTTTTTATTAATTCCATTATTTTTAACAAAAATTGTATATTCTCTATTCTTTTATAAGTGCGCGAACATTTTGGAATTAAATAAATTCCATCTATATTATCATAACTAGTAATCATAGTAATAAGTTCATAAAATCTATCACTATTTCTAGCTATATTTTCATCAAATATAACTGTTAATAAAACTTTTTTATCAGTTTCAATTTTTTTAATATACTCTGTAAATGGTCTAATAATAAGTTCATTTAATATATTTAAATTATTATTATTGTTTCCGTCATACTCTCTTCCAAACAAATTTAAATATACACTTTCAAAAACATCATCAGAGTTTAACAAATCAAAGTCTATTGTAGGAATAGTTAAATATTTAATATTAAGACTATTTTGATAATTAATATTTCTTTCAGCAATATAATTTCTATCTTTGGCAAAATCCAGTAAATTATCGATATAATCAAAACCATATGACAAATAAGCCTCTTTGCTTATACCTAAAGCATAAAATTGTGGATCAAAAAAACTTTCAGAAAGCTCATCTTCACTCATTTCTGACAAAAAGTTTTTATTCATATTTATTGGTGATAATATAAAACCATCTCCAATTGATTTTTCTCTAAATATTTCGAAATTCCAACTAAACCTATAGCCGCATTGATGATAAATTTTAACATTGCTCATATTATCTCCTTTCTAAAGCCTTCTTTATATCTGATAATATATCTTCTGCTTTTCTATATCTATTAAATATCTTTTTTTCTAAAAGTTTAGAAATTATTAAATTAAATTCAGTAGAATTTCTAAAACCCTCCTTTTTAAATGATGGTATCTTTTTTATTACTTCTTCATTTGAAACAAATAATCTTTGATCAAAAAACAATTCATATATAATTACACCCAAACTAAAAAAATCCGTTCTTTTATCTATCATTTTGTTTTGATTATTAAATTGTTCAATTGGAGCGTAGCCTTCTGTAAACCACATACTAGTAGTAATATTATCACTAGAATCTAATATTTTTGCAATCCCTAAATCCAATATAACTGGAGTTTTATTGTTACGTAATTTTATATTACTTGGTTTTAAATCTCTATGCACAATTGATTTTTCCCATATGTATTGTAAAGCAATTATAAGTTCTTGTAATAATTTTAAACATGCTATCTCATTGTTTTTATAAATATTATTACTTTTTAATATTTCCAATAAATCTTCTCCCTCAATATATTCTTCATAAATTAAAATATTATTTGAATTCACTTCACTAAAATATATTTTAGGATAATAATTACAATCAAAAGTATTTTGTATTTCTACTTCTCTGATCATCCTAGCAGTAGACGTGTTTGCATTTCTAGTTTTTCTTATGCATTTACCATAATCCTTATTTTTTACCAATGCAACACTCTTTTGGCCAGAGGTAAATTGTTTAATAATCTCGTCTTCTTGCATATAGTTCCTCCATACATTTATATTATATCACCTATTTATCTACTCTTTCAATTTTTAGTCAAAACAAAAATTTAAATATAAACTAAATATTACTTTTTTTAATATAACCAATAGTTCTGATGTTATATAGAATAAGTTTATTTTTCATAGTTAAAAAACAAAGATTAAATCTATCATACGTAATTTCTAAAATAATATTCTTTTCATAGCATTCCTCTTTCTATGTAATTACACATATTTTCCTATCTATTTTAAAAAAGAGCATAAGAGGCTGGTACAATCTTTTAAAGAAACCATTATAAATAATAGTTCTTTAGATGTACCATCTTATTTCGCACTTGCGAAATTGGATATCTTTTTAGATATATAATTATAGTCAACAAGTAATAAATTGCTTGATACATAAGGTTAAATTAAGATATCACTTAAGATATATTTTAGTCTAAAAAGGGTATTTCTTCAGGTTCAGGTAGATCTAAAGATTTTGTGTATTTTTCAAAGGTATCTCTTGTATCAGTTTCCATCTTTTCGGTTACTCTTACATAAATGTTGTATGTCGTTTGAATTGTTGAGTGACCTAATCTTTTTGATACCGCTTTGATATCTGCACCATTTTCAATTAATCTTGTTGCATGGGTATCTCTAAAGTCGTGAAAACGACATGGTATTTTCAATTCATAATTAATTACTTTAAAAGCATGTCTTACAGTTTCCGTTCCTCTAAATTGACCATTAGGTTTAACAAACACTAATTGAGCTTCTGGTAAATTAACATCTATTTCTGCGATTGCAGATACTAACTTTATCTCCTTTCTTTGAGTATATTCATTTAAACACTCTTTTTCATAATGTTTTAAATAATTATCTCCATAAAACTTTTTATGTTCTTCTTGCTCTTTCTTATACTCTTTTAATGCTTTTACTAAAGTATCTCCGATTGATATTGTTCTATTTGAAGTTGGTGTCTTACAACTTCCATAAAACCAAGATTCAACCGAATGGCCTTTAGATACAACATATTTTTTAGGTTTACCATTCTTATTCTTTTTAATTATGTTTTTATTAACCGTTAAAGTCTTTTTTTCAAAATCTATACAATCCCAAGTAAGTCCAAAGACTTCTGATACTCTTAATCCTGTGTAATAAGCGGTTAAAAAAGCATAATAGACATAATGAACATCTTTAAATCTATCAAGTATTATTTCTATCTCTTCTTGAGTAAAAATATGAACTGGATCAGTACTGACCGTTTCATATCTTGGTATATGAACTCTTAATGCTGGATTTTCATATATAAAGTTTGCTGTATAACAAGCATAATTAAGTGAGCCTTTAATAATCTTTAAAATTCCTTTTAAATACCATTTAGATAAATCTTTTTCTAAATATAGATTATTAATAAATTCTTGAATTATTTGTGAATCGAGTTGAGATAATTTATAAAAACCTAATCTTGGTTTTAAATATAGTTTAATTACATTTAAATATGTAACTATTGTTGAATATTTTAGATTAAAATTACAATATGTTGATATCCAGTAATCTAAATAATCAGCATAGGACATATCTTTTATCTTTCTTTTCTTTCCTATCTGATAATATTCGTTATAAGCAAGTGCTCCAGCTTGTAATGCCTCTTGTTTAGTTTTAAATCCTGACTTACTAACCCATTTTCTCGTACCATTAATAGATGCTCTTTCAAATCGATATTCATATACTTTTCCACGTTTTCTTACATTTACCATTTTATCTTCTCCTTTTTTGGTAAAACAAAAAGCCATCAATTTGATGACTTTTATCTGACATACGTCCACAAAATAATATATAAATATCTTGAATATAAACGTTATTTTGTCCACAACACTAATTTTATGTGGACAAAATGTGGACAAATAGCATTTTTTACCATTTTTTACGTGGTCAAGATTCTCGCAAACCCTTATAAATCAACTACTTGCCACAACACTGTTTATATTTCTTCCCTGAGCCACATGCTCATGCACTTTTGGTATATATAGTATTATTGTTACTATCGTTATTATTGTTATTTCAATGGAAAAGTGGTTCGGTAACATTTAGTACATATGTTATTTATAGTACTATTGTAACTATGAGTATTTCATAGTTTACAAACAAATTACAAACATTGTTTGCATTCTCCAATTCTTTTAAAACAATGATATTTCAATGGAATCTAAATAATCCATCTATATAAATAATACCATGATTATTTTAAAAGGACAAGGATGCTTGCCGAAAAAAAAGCAAAAAAAAAGAAGTGGAATCATATCTTATATTCCACTATCTCATCTATAATATCTGACTTCATTAAATTATCAAATACCTCTGTAGCATTTTTTCGAGTATCACTCGTACTAGATATATAATAATTCTCAGTTGTAGATACATCTTTATGACCTAATATGTCAGCTACCTCTCTTCTCTCTATTCCATTATTTAATATCTTAGTAGCATAACTACCTCTTAAATCATAGAATCTACAATGTTTAAATCCTAATTCGTTTCTAATAATTTTAAAAGGATATCTAATTAAATCTGTACCAACATAATTGCCATTATCTTTAACAAATACTAAATCAATATTACTATCATATTTATATCCTTTTTTATTCTTTACAATTCTAGTTTCAATTACCTTACCATAATTATTTCTAACTTCCTCTGTATGATAATAAATATATTTTTTCCCATATATTTTTTTCAAATACTCTTGTTTCCTTTTATAATTTTTTAACGCTAATAAAAGTGTTGAACTTATATATACATCTCTTGTACCAGATATAGTTTTAGTTGTACCAATATACCACCTTCCATTTTCATCTTTAACTTTATCATAGATACTATGTTTAATATGTATAATTTGATTCTCTAAATCAATATCTTCCCAAGTAAGGGCAAACACTTCTCCAGTTCTCATACCAGTAAAACAAGATGTTAAAAAAGAGCAAGTAAAAGCATCTTGCCCTTTAAATCTATTTAATATCTTTGTTACTTCATCTAAAGTATATAAGTGTTTTACCTCCTCTTTTTCAATATCCATTCTAGGAAGTCTAATTGTAAGTGCTGGATTATATTTTATCATTCCATATATATCACAAGCATCTCTAAAAGAACCTTTAACAACTTTTAATATATTTTTAAAGTATGATCTGGAGAATTCATATTCTTCCACTAATTCAGTAATAAAAATATTTAATCTAACACTAGTTATTGTTGATAACCTATACATTCCTAACTTTGGTTTAATATATTTATTTATTAATGTTGTATATGCTTGAATAGTACTATATTTTAAATTAGTCTTACAATAATTATCTAACCAATAATCTAGATAATCACTATAAGACATCTTACATTCTTTAAAAGGTACTCCTGCATTAATATATTCAGAATATGCAATGTTACCAGCTTCCTGAGCTTCACTCTTGGTTTTAAATCCACATTTATTTATGTACTTTCTTTTACCATTAACAGATGCTATTGCAAATTGATATTGATACAGTTTCCCTCTTTTTTGAACATAAACACTACCCATTATTCTTCCTCTTTAATAGGAATGTCAGTTAATTTAACTATATTATCTAAATCGGTAAAATCTTTACCTTCATTTTCTTCTAAAAATCTTTCTAAAGAACTTTTTAGTATTTTAATACTTCCTAGTCTTATAGCTGGAAGATATCCTCGTGCTATTAATTGATAAATATAATTAGGACTAAGATGTAATATTTTTGATGCTTCTTTAACTGTATATACTAATGTATCATTCATAATTAACCCTCCTTAGAAAGCAGACTTAAAATGAACTTCTATAATAGTTGTATTATCTTGTTTACTATTTTCAATGTGATATTTTTCATTATCAATTTTATTCTTAACTTTAATTAAAGTTCCATTATCTAAATTATCGACATTAATTTTCATAAATGCTCTATTATTACATTCATCATAATCTACTTTATATTCTTTATTTGTTAACACTTCTTTTAAAATTTCTTCAACTTCTTTGAATAAGTTTCTTTCATTCTCTAATTTTTCTTCTATCATTTGTTGATTCTCCTTTGTTAATCTATCTCTAAATCTTCCTCTTTTATTTTTTATTTCATATTTAATATTTTCCACAGTAAAGTATGTATAAGATAAATCTTTTAAACTATTAATAGTTCTATCAATCATACCTTTTTTATAACAAGAAAACTTTTTATAAAGAATAGTATCTCTAAATATAGGAAATCCTATAATCGGAAATATTATCATTTTGTAATGTAATTGTTTTACTTCTTCTGGAGTTAACAAATCTCTCGCCATTAAAGAAGTAGATTTATTGCCATTATAATTTGTTAAACTAATTGATTGACTTACTGATGATTGTTCTATTGTCCTTTTACCTAATCTTTTAGATATTGCCTCTGCTGTTTCTTGTGTATTTGTTTTTAAATAAACTAATCCACAGTTATCCAATATTATTTGAGCAACATCTTTGCCATACACATTATCTAATTGAGCAAATGATTGTATAAAGAAATGAAATCTCATACCACGAGATCTCGCTACTGATACTATTGCTTCAATATCTGATAATGGAGGACAGTTAGCAAACTCATCTAATATAAAGTCAATTTGTACTGGAAGTTTTTTATCTTCCATACTGTTTGCAACTTTTACAAGTTCTCTATATAACAATCCAACTATTACTGTTACTAATGTAAAATATGTTTTATCTTCATCTGGAACAATAACATATAGAACTGTTGGTTTCTTACCTAGTATCCCAAAATCAAAATCACTTATACTTGTAACATTTGCTACATTGACATCATCGAATAAACTCATTTTAGAACCCCATACCGAAGTTATACTTTTATATGTATTCTCACTAGCTGTTATTATTGATGTTAAAGAATCTTTAGACTTAGTTCCATATTCTCTAGTTTCTAAGTATTCTTTAAATTTAGCAAAATTCTTTTCAGCCATAGAACTGTTTTGAAATTTTCTAATAGATGTCATTGTTATTTGTTCTCTATTAATATTACCTAGTTTATATTCTTCTAAAAAGAATCCAATTAATCCCTCTAATAATTGTCTTGCACTATTATTCCAAAAAGGATCTTTAGCTTCTACTTTTTCTTTCATAATCATTTCTGATAATGAAGTAATTAATCTATTCGTTTCTGCTAAATGAGATATAGCCATATTATTAAAAGATATGTCTGTATCTTTTATTTTGTCATAATACATATACTCTTCATATTCCTTAATAATAGGTTCAAGTATATTTAATTTATTAGACTTTTCAGGATTACGAAAATCTATAGTTATTACTTCATATCCCCTATCTTGAAACATTTTAGAAGTAGTTGCAAATATTTCTCCTTTAGGATCTGTAATAAATGCACTTCTTTTTGTTTCTGCAGAAGATAGAAAAGAACAATAAGGAATAACTTGAGTTACTGATTTACCAGATCCAGTAGAACCTAAATATACCCAGTGAGGTGTTTCTTTATCCATCCATACTGTTTTCAAGTTCTTATCAAACCAAATAGGAAAACCTACATTCTTTATATGACCTACATTTTCTTTATCAAAAATCTTTTGTACTTCTTTGAAAGTTGAAAATCTTGCACTACCATATTCATTACTATTTTTAATTTTATGTTTTGCTAACATAGGTTCAATATATACAAATACTAATAAAAAGATACCTAACACTACAAGAATTAATATATATGTTAAATTCATAATTTACTTCCACAATTCTTTTTCTTCAAGTATCTTTTCTATTCTAGCATTTGATATATCAAAGTATTTTTTATTTATTTCAAAACCTATATATTTTCTATTTTCCATGATAGATGCTACTGCTGTTGTTCCACTTCCCATAAAACAATCTAAAACTATATCATTTTCGTTACTACTATTTCTAATCATTCTTCTGATAAAATCAACTGGTTTAATAGTAGGATGATGATATAAAACTCTATCTCTTGCATTTAAGGGAGAAGTATAAACTGTTCTAGCATCTTCATAGGTTGCTGGATTACATTTAGATTCTTTTCTAAAGTATAAACAATACTCTTTATCATTTATATACTTATTACTATATAATGGCATAGCATTTGTTTTATTCCATATTAATATTTCATATCTGCATTTATGTTTATCAACAAAATATTTTAAATAATCTTCTATTTGACTTTTATTACACCAAATATAAATGTTTACTTTTTTCATTATTCTTATTAGTTCATCTAATAAAGAAAAATCATAACTTTCAGTTAAGTTATGATCTAATAATGTATTTTCTACTTTTAATATTGATTTAGCTATTCGATTGTATCCAATTCGATTTCTTCTTGTATCTATATCATATGGAGGATCTATTATCACTAAATCAACTGAGTTATTTGGAATATTTTTAATTCCAATATAACAATCTTCATTATATATAACATTTGTTTTCAAATCTTTACCTCCTTTATTTCATAAAAAAAGAATAGTCCTGTACTAGCAACTATTCTATTTTGACATTGTGAATATAGAAAGAAGTTTCTATGTCCGGCAAAGTCAAATGGTTCAATAATATAACCTTTCAGTTATAAATATATTATACTATTTTCGACAAAATTCGACAATTCCTTATTTAGGTAATATCTCACTATTAAATGATCGTAATATCTTAATCTTCCGATCATTCTAGAATAATGATATTTGTTCATTATTCTTTATTTCTTTTTTATATGCTTTAATAATATCTTTCATATTATAAAGTATTCCATACTTATCACATTCATTAGTAAACACTTTATATAATGATTTATAGTTAGGAACAGCACAATTATATCTTTCGCCATAATATTTGATATATTTTTCTTTTAAACATTTAAAATGTTTATCTAATTTTTCAAAATAATAATCTCTTTGATTTTCTCTTAAAGTCATTCCCATATATGTATGAATAAACTTTGCTCCACTTTCATAAGCCTTTTTAACTAATTTCTTAATATCTT
>JAAZKW010000010.1 GCA_012799635.1 Mollicutes bacterium | reverse complement strand
TATTATATAAGACTGACATTTTCAAAAAACTAACTATACTGACATTATCATAAAACTATTACATTATATCAAGTTATAATTGCTAAAAAGTGAAAGTAAGGATATAATATTATCGTATAGGAGATTATTATGAGTAAAAAAAATTCATTGATTTTAACATTTGTTTCTGTACTTGTTCTTGTAGTTGTTGTTGTAGGTGCATCTTTTGCATATTTTGCATCGACCTCTAATATTACAACCACGATGCAATTGGTTTCTCAATCATCAACAGCAGCAGTTTTTGCTTCTTCGAAAGGAAATGACCTTTCACTAAGTATTACAACTGATAAAATGCTTAAAGCTCAAACAAATAGTACAACTGAACCAGTGGCTGCTCAAGGAACTGCTAAATTAAAGGTCAATTTAACTGCTGATGCAGGAACAACATGTACATATAGTATTGGATATGTAAATACTGGTGATGCTTATACGGAAGTACCTAAAACAGCTCCAAACCACTCTTATGAGTTTGAAGTATCTGGATCATCTAGTAGAGCAGGAGACCCTTCAATGGCTGTTACAAGTTATACAACTCTTAAGACTGGAACTTCATCTACACCGGTTACTGTTATTTCAAATGCGCAAATTGTTGTTCCAGCTGGCCAGACGAGTGCTCCAGAAACAACATGGACTTTTACAGCTAAGTTTTATAATTTAAATGCGGTTCAAGCACTTAATAAAACATATTCTGGGTATTTTAAAGTAACTAGTGTTGTGTGTTAAAAAATAAAAAGGAGTTTTGACATTTATGAAAAAGACAGATGAATTATCTAAAAAACAAAGAAGAACCCTTTTAGTTTTGTTTTTAACGGTTTTAGTTACTGTTTCTTTTTCTGCTATTGCATATTCATATTTACAAGGAAATGTATATTATGAAGGCAATAATAAAATTAGAGTAAAATCTAAAGGTGTTGATGTATTACAAATGCATGCTTCAGAAGATGTCTTTTTAGAAATAAATCATTCTAATTTTTCTAAAGATAGTGGCAGTAATGTGTCAGGAACAACAAAGATGAATTTATATTTAGACACAACCAAAGATAGGGTAAAATACTGTTATAAAACTATTGTTGCATTACCAAATGAGCAAGTATTTGCTTATTCGGTAGTAGGAAAACCAGAACTTCTTTTGGATGTTGAATATGCAAGTGATGGAATTAATTATACAAAAGTTATTAATCAAAAAGATATTACTACATTAACAGGGCAGTTACCGGTTGTGTTTAATAATATTGATAAATACACATTATCAACTACAAAAGGAAAAGCTGTTAATCAGCGTTGGAAAGCAACCCTAACGTTTGTATGGTATGATAATATTAATCAGTATATTAATAATAACAAAACTTATCGAATGGAATTAAAAACTGAAGTTGTTGATTGTTAAGTAAAATAATTTAAATAAAAAATTTATTATATATAAATTTTTTTATTGGAGGATATAATATGATAATAGGATCACACGTTAGTTATAATGGGCTTTTAGTAAGTGTTGAAACGGCATTAAGTTATGGTGCAAATACTTTTATGTTTTACACTGGAGCACCTCAAAATACAGTAAGAAAACCAATTGATGAGCAAGTTGTTAAAAGTGCTCATAAGCTTATGAAAGAAAATAATATCGATATTAATAATATTATATGTCATGCCCCATATATTATTAATCTTGCTAATAAAGATAAAATAGATTCTTGGCTTTTTGGTATTGCATTTTTGAAGGAGGAAATTAATAGATGTGAGAACATGGGAGTAAAGTATATTGTAATTCACCCAGGCAGTGCAGTTAATCATACTAAAGAAGATGCTTTAAATAATATAATAGAGGCGTTAAATGAAGTAATAGACAATGATACCAAGGTAACAGTGTTGATTGAAACAATGGCTGGAAAAGGAACTGAATGTGGTATTAATTTAGAGGAAATTAAATATATAATTGAAAATATTATATATAAAAATAAAATAGGTGTCTGTATTGACACTTGTCATTTAAATGATTCAGGAATAGATTTAGATAACTTTGATACATATTTAGATGATTTTGATAAATTAATAGGTATTGATAAATTAAAATGTGTTCATTTAAATGATAGCTTAAATGCTATTGGAGCACGCAAAGATAGACATGCAAATATCGGTTATGGAACAATAGGTTTTGATACATTGATTAATATTGCATATAATAAAAGACTTGAAAAAATACCTAAGATATTAGAAACTCCATATATTGAGGATTATCCTCCATATAAGTTTGAAATTAGGCAAATAAAAGATAAAAAGTTTAATCCAAATTTAAAAAATGATGTAATTCTTTATTACTTGGAGCAAAAATAAATTATTTATTTGAAAACACATAAATTAATTGATATAATATACTCGGTTTGAAAAAGGAGGAAAAAATGGCTAAAAATGAAAATAGAGTTTATGTAACTAATAAATGTAGTGAATGTGGTAAAGAACTTCGTCCCCTTCATAAAAATAAAAAAAATACCCCAGAACGTTTAGAGATTAAGAGGTTTTGTTCTAATTGCAGAAAACACGTTGTGGCAAAAGAAAAAAAATAAGAGGTAAACCATGAATATAAATATTAATGATATTAAAAATGGTATGACTATTATTATGGATGGTGCTTTATACCTTATTCAAGAATTTCAACACGTTAAACCTGGTAAAGGACCTGCTTTTATTCGCATTAAATTAAAAAACTTAAAAACAGGAGCAATAACCGAAGAAACTTATAATACTAATATCAAAGTACAAAGAGCTCATATTGATAAAACAAGTGTTCAATATCTTTATTCTTCTGGAAATAGTTACACATTTATGAATAATGAAACCTATGAGCAAATTGAAGTACCAGTATCTAAACTTCAAGATAATATTAAATTTATTAAGGAAGGAATTGATATTTCTATTGATTTTTATGATGGCGAAATAATCGGTATCACTCTTCCAGAAAAAGTTGAATATGAAATTATTGAAACTGAACCAGCAGTTAAAGGAAATACTACTACTAATGCTAATAAAGATGCTACAATTGAAACTGGTTATGTAGTAAAAGTGCCATTATTTATAACTAAAGGTGAGAAAATATTAATATCTACAAGAGATGGTAAATATGTTGGAAGAGCATAAATATGTTTTTTAAAATAGGAAGTTATCTTCCTATTTTTTAATGCTCATCTTTGGCAGGAAAATCTTCGGTTCTATGTAACTCGTTTACAAATACTTCAACAAAAATATTAACTAAATTTTGTTTTTCTTTTTTTTGCTTTAACATTTCTTTGTAATATATATAACCATGTTGTGATAAATAATTAATTATATAATTTAGTAATTGATCGGGAGTATATTTTATAATGATTTCTCTTTGATTAATATTAGAATTATTACTATATCTGGAGAAACCATTTGCTTGACCACCATTTATGTATGAAATAATTGCATTACTTAATTGTCCCTTATCATAGTTTAGATATGTAACTAAGAAGACTTGTTTAATCTCATTATCTACAAAAGTGTTAAGTAGTAGTTTGTTATTATAAACATTAATAAAGGCTTCAACGTATTCATTAGTAGGAAGCTCGTTATTATCAAGATTGATAAACTCTTTAATATAGTTTAATAATTCTTTTGGGGAAACATTTTCAAATAATAAATTTTGATAATTATTTTCGTTTTTGTTGGAAAAATAGGTATAATCATTAAAATCTATTGCGTTAATAAGAGCAGCTTTAACTTGATTTATGCCATATTTTTCTGCGGTAGCATTGATGGCATTTTCAATTAATTTCTTTTTAATAACCATTTCATTAAAACCGATATGGCCTGTAACAGCACTTTTATATGTCTTTATAACTTCAGGATTTCCTGTAAAACTAAGATATTCCGCAAAGCCAACAGCATGCAACATTTTTAGATTTTTACTCATTGCCTTTGCAATATAACCTTCGATTGCTTTAGCAATTTCCTCATTATAATTAACAGTTGGCGATGCTGGATAAACAATACCAACATTATTAATTGTTGGTATAAAGGGATTAGGTCTATTTATACCTTCTGAAATATATCCATTATAACTTTTTGTTTTTTTCAAGGGTTCAAAGTTAAGTACTTCATTAAGGGCGCTGATATCTTTTCTATTTAAAAAAATTACGACATTGTTACTACTAATATTAGATTTAATTTGCATTTTATATGAGATATTTTCCTTCTCTAGAAAATCAACTAGTAAATTAATGCTTTGCATGATATGATCAAAATCTATTGGAAGATATAATTTAATAACTTCATTTTTACTAATTTTTCCATTTGAAAACCAAAAAGTTTTTCTATTTCTTAAGGATATTTTAGTTTTAGTTTTCTTATTTTTATAATATTCTTTCCATGTTGGGAATAAGGAATCTATTGACTTTGGATTTTTTTATCATCTAAATCTTTAGGACCAATGTTATACATTTTCAATCTACTATAAATTATTTCTTTAGTAATACGAATATCTGGGTTATCTTGTTGTAATGTATATATATGATTTAAAAAGCCATTAATTTCTTTTATTCTTGAATAATCAGTTTTTATATCAAATTCATTATTCATTTTGTCCCCACAAGTTTGTTAATGTTTGTTCTAATAAAAGTTTTTCACTAACTGGTTTTATTATCCTTGTCTGTTCTAAATTATCTATAGTGTCATCTTCTTCGAATATTTCAATAAAATTTTCGTCGTCATTTATAGTTTCGTTACTAACCTCAATAAAAGAGTCTTTATATTTTAATATCATATCTTCCTAGTCTCCTTATAATAATAGTATAACACTTTTACGTTGTTTGTAAATAATCGTTTTGACAATATGTCTATTTTAAAGTATAATTACTTTAATTGAAATTAAAAAAGATTTACAACCTTTTGCTTCAAATCGTAGTTGGCGTTAACAATAAAGTGTATGATTTCATAAAGTAAGGTGGTACCGCGGGTATATCTCGTCCTTATGCTTATGGAATTTTTCTTTGATAGGAGTTTTAAAATGAATGTATATGAAGATTTAAAATGGCGGGGTCTAATACAAGATATTAGTAGTGATGAATTAATTGATAAATTGAATAATGGAAAGATAACATTTTATATTGGGACTGATCCTACTGCTGATTCAATGCATATTGGACATTATTCATCTTTTTTAATATCAAAAAGATTAGCAAAGGCTGGTCATCATCCGATTTTACTTATTGGAGGTGCAACAGGTTTAATTGGTGATCCCAAACCAACTTCTGAAAGGCCAATTATTTCTAAAGAAGAAGTTGAAAAAAATTACCAGAGTTTAAAAAGACAAGCTGAAAAAATCTTTGGATTTGATGTAGTTAATAATTTGGATTGGACTAAAGATATTAATGTAATTGATTTTTTAAGGGATTATGGAAAATATTTTAATGTAAATTATATGCTTGCTAAAGATAAAGTAAAATCAAGGTTAGAAACGGGTATTACATATGCTGAATTTTCTTACATGATATTACAAGCTTTGGATTTTTTATATTTATATGAAAATTATAATGTCACTTTACAAGTTGCAGGTTCAGATCAATGGGGTAATATTACTGCAGGAATTGAACTGGTAAGAAGAAAGCTTGATAAGGAAGTTTATGGAATGGTCATGCCTTTAGTAGTGGATGCAGCAGGAAGAAAATTTGGTAAAACTGAGGGTAATGCACTATGGCTTGATGAAAATAAAACCAGTTCGTATGAGCTGTATCAATATTTAATTAACCTTGATGATAAAATAATTATCGATTATTTAAAGATGCTTACATTTTTAACTAAAGAAGAAATTGAGAAACTTGAAATAGAAAATAATAATCATCCTGAAAGGCGTGCAGCACATAAAGCATTGGCTAGAGAAATCATTACCGACTTACATGGAAAAGAGTCTTATGAGAAAGCACAGAAGGAGGCTGAAGCCTTGTTTAAAGGTGATATTAAAAATTTAAGTGCTGATTTTATTTTAAGGGAACTAAAATCTGTTCCAACATTTAAAGTTGAAAATAATATTAATATTTTAGATTTATTAGTTAATAATAATATATGTTCTTCGAAAAGAGAGGCAAGAGAAATGGTAATTGGCAATGCTATTTCAATAAATGGTGAGAAGGAAAATAACATCGATAAAATAATTAGTTATGCGGACTTTCTTGAAGATAAAGTATTAGTAATTAGAAAGGGAAAGAAAAATTACTATTTAGGAATTAAATAATTGGGGTACATATGGATTTTGAAGGAAGAGCATTTGTAATTACTGGTGCAAGCTGTGAGATAGGAAGAAAACTTTCATATATATTAAATGAGTATAATGCTAAAGTTATTTGTATATATAATAAGAATAAAATAAAAGATTATGATGCTTATAAATGTGATATTACTAATGAAAAAAAGGTAAAAAAGGTTTTTAATAAAATAAAAAAGAAATATAAACATATATATGGTCTTGTAAATATAGCCGGTATATCTATTGATGAAAATTATGAAGAAAAAAACAGTAGAACTTTTAAAAAAGTTATTAATACGAATTTATTAGGTACGTTTCTAATGATAAAATATTTTTCTAAGATAATTGAAGGATGTATAATAAACATGTCTTCTTTAGATGGAATAAATACTTTTACAGGGTATGATATGGATTATGCTTCAAGTAAAGCTGCAGTTAACAATCTTACATTAAATTTTGCTAAAGTATTAAAAAATATAAAGGTTTGTGCTATAGCACCGGGATGGATAAAAACTAAATCGACTTTATTAGCTAATCCTAATTTTATAAAAGAACAATTAAAAAAACATGGTCAAAAGGAATTACTTAATCCTGAGGAGGTTGCTATGAAAATAATAGAAATAATTGTTAATAGTGATTATGCATCTGGGGATATAATAAGGATGGAAAGTTATGATAAATAAGATTATAAATGAAGCAGAAGCAAAATTAAAAACCATTTTTGAAGATATTGATAAGCAAGAATATAAAAACAGTTTAAAAGTTTTATCGGCTTTTCATAAAGCTAAGATTAGCGAAAGTTCTTTTGTTTCAAGTAGTGGATATGGATATAATGACCGTGGGCGTGAGCAAATAGAAGAAGTTTTTGCAAATATCCTTGGTGGCGAAGATGCTCTTGTTAGAAATCAAATAATTTCAGGGACACATGCTATTTCAACAGCTTTGTTTGGTATTTTAAGACCTAATGAAAGGTTATTATATATTACGGGTAGTCCATATGATACATTACATGAAGTAATTGGAATTAAGAATAATAATAGTTCGCTAATTAGTTTTGGGATTTTATATGATGAAATTGATTTATTAAATGATGATTTTGATTATGGTAAAATCAAAAATTATCTCGAAAATAATGAAGTAAAAGTAGTGGCCATTCAAATGAGCAGGGGTTATTCATTAAGAAAAAGTATACCTATTATTTTGCTTGAAAAAGTAGTTACTATGATAAAAAAAATTAACAAAGAAGTAATTATTTTTGTTGATAATTGCTATTGTGAATTCGTTGAGGATGTATCGCCCCTTGAAGTTGGTTGTGATTTGATTGCTGGATCGCTTATTAAAAACCTTGGTGGAGGAATATGTAGTAATGGGGGTTATATTGTTGGTAAAAAAAGCTTAGTACATCTTGCTGCGGAAAGATTAAATGTTGCTGGAGAAGCTAAAGAAGTTGGTGCTTCAAACGGCTTTAATAAACTTTTTTTACAAGGTATTTATCATGCCCCTTTTGCGGTTGCAAGTAGTCTTAAAACAGCAATTTTGACAAGTTATGTTCTTGAAAAATTGGGTTATAGTGTTAGTCCTAAATATAATGAAAAAAGATCAGATATCATTCAAAGTATAATATTTGAAAAAAAGCAAGATTTAATTAAATATATTGAAGGTATTCAGATGGGTGGGGCAATAGATAGTTTCGTTTTTCCTTTTCCTAGTGATATGCCGGGATATAAAGAGCAAGTTATTATGGCGTCACCTTCTTTTACTTCAGGATCATCAATAGAGATATCTTGCGATGGACCTTTAAGGGAGCCTTATATTGCCTTTCAACAAGGGGCTTTAACATATAGTTATGGTAAACTTGCTTTAAAAAAAGCTTTAGAACAATTAAAAAAATAAAAAGTATATTAAATAATTTGTTTAATATACTTTTTTAATGTTTTCGCATCTTTACTAAAGATTATTTTGAGTTGATTATTTATTTCAACTATTCCTTTAGCTCCTAATTTTTGAATACTATCTTTATCTACTTTAGTAATATCCTTTAAAATGACTTTGAATCTTGACATATTACATTCGGCATTGATGATGTTGTCTTTTCCTCCTAGAAAAGTAATAAGTTTATTAGCTTCGATATTGAAATCTTTCTTATTTATTTTTAGTATAACAAGTACAATTATAGTAAGTACAATAGCTATACATAAATAAGTTATAAAAGTTTCCATAATTCCTCCTTTTAAATAGGTATATATGTATTATATAATAAAAACCTTAATATTAATAGTGTTTCTTATTTTGTTTCTTCAATAAAGTATTTGCTTTTATGTGGTTCATCTTTTAAAAGATGAGGGTAGTTTTGTTGCCTTAATGCTTCATAAATTACTATTGCAACACAATTTGATAGATTTAGCGTTCTTACATCTTTAGTCATAGGAATACGCATACATTTATCAATATGGGGCTTTAATAAGTTAGTTGGTATCCCAGTTGATTCCTTACCAAAGAAAAAGTAAATATTTTCTTTAGGGTTTGAATAATCAAAAAAATCATGTGGTTTATGACCATATCGTGTAAAATAATAGTAAGTTCCTTGATTTTTATTATAAAAATCATCAATATTATCATAAATAAAATAATTACACTTATCTATATAATTAACACCACTTCGTTTTATTTCTTTATCATTTATTTTAAATCCTAGAGGTTTAATTAGATGTAATATGCTTCCTGTTGCAATACAAGTTCTCATTATATTACCTGTATTTTGGGGTATTTCTGGTTCAAATAATACAATATTTATCATTATATTCTCCATCTAAAAAGCCACTTAATGGCTTAATCTTTTATAAAGTTATCACTTTTTAATATATTAGCAAATTTTGAATAATTAGGTCCATTTATAACTTCAACTAAAACTTTATTTTCGTAATATAAAATAGTAGGTAAATCTTCAATTTTATCGGTATCAAAAATTTTGTTTAATTTGGTATAAAGATCTTCTTTTTCTAAATAATTAGTAATGTTTAAGTAATAAAAAGAGTCTTTAATATTATAAGTATCAATATATTTTTTTATTTTCTTTTCAAACCTATATATTTTTTCATCTTTAGGATAACTAATATATATAAAATAGTTACTTGGTGATTCATTTAAAACTTGTTTTACTTCATCAATATCAGTAATTTCATACTCAATGGTATTACTAGTTATTAAAAAACTTTTATGAAGTCTTTCTTCTTTTTTTAGATAATACCAACTTGATAAATACCAAGCTGTAATGAAAACTCCAATTATTAATATACATATAAATAAATAGTATCTACCTGAATTAGTAGTAATTTTGTTTTCCATATTAATTTTTACCTTTCTAATCTATATCAAAAATATAATAAACTAACTTTCAATATTTTCTTCACTAGCTTTTTTATATAAGACCTCACGTGGTTTAGATCCATTTGGTGGCCCAATAATTCCTCTAGCTTCTAATAAATCAATAATTCGTGCCGCTCTATTGTATCCAACTCTAAATCGTCTTTGAATAAGTGATGCTGATATTTTGCCTGTATCAACAGCAAAATCAACAATTTCATCATACATGGGATCTTCTGGGGCACTATCGTTTGATACTCCTGCTGAAGATGTATGAATTTCTTCGGCATAATCAGTATTATAATTAGCACTTCCTTGAGTTTGGGTATAACTAATAATTTTATTAATATCATTATCAGAAATAAAACATCCTTGAATACGAATTGGAACATTTTCTCCCATTGGAGCAAATAACATATCTCCTTTTCCTAGAAGTTTCTCAGCTCCTCCTTGATCTAAAATCGTTCTTGAATCGATTTGTGATGATACAGAAAAAGCAATTCTTGATGGAATGTTATTTTTGATAACTCCAGTAATAATATCAGTTGAAGGTCTTTGGGTTGCCACAATTAGATGAATACCTGCAGCTCTTGCAAGTTGAGTAATTCGCATAATTGAAGCTTCAACTTCTTTTGAGGCGACAACCATTAAATCAGCAAGTTCATCGATTACAACCACAATATAATACATTTTTTTATTATTGTCGTTTTTCTTTTTATTTTCTTTTTCAACCCAGTTATTATAACTAGCAATGTTTTTGACACCAACTTCTGAAAAGGTATTGTATCTTTTTTCCATTTCGGAAACTATTCTTTGTAAAGCAACACTAGCTTTTTTAGGATTATTTATAACGGGACATTCTAAATGAGGTATTCCATTATAGTTTGATAATTCAACCTTTTTAGGATCTATCAATAATATTTTAACTTCATTTGGCTTATATCTCATTAATAAAGAAATTAAAATAGAGTTTATACAAACAGATTTACCTGAACCAGTAGAACCTGCTACAAGTAAGTGAGGCATTGCTGTAAGATCAGCTACAATAGGTTTTCCCATAATATCCTTACCAAGAGCTACGATAAGTTTGTTTGCTCCATTTACATTTGAGGTTTCTTCTAGGACTTCTCTTAGACCAACGGTAGCGATCTCTTGATTAGGAATTTCAATCCCAATGGTGCTTTTTCCTGGTATTGGAGCTTGGATTCTAACATCTTTAGCAGCTAAAGCTAGGGCAATCTCTTTATTAATGTTAACTATTTTATTTATTCTAGTTCCTTTTGGGACAGCAATTTCATACTCTGTTACTGCAGGGCCAATATGTATTTCTACAACTTTGCCATTTATTTCAAAATCTTTTAAAACACTTTCAAGTTTTTTAATATTTTCTTTTATATAACTTTCTTCACTATTCTTTTTATTTTTAGGAGTAGGTGAAAGTAAATCAAGTTTAGGAAGTCGATAAACACCTTCGGCCACTTCTTCCTTAGCAGTTAAACTAAGAGTTGCCGGAGGTATAGTTGTAGGTGTGGCTTGACTAGTTTTTTCTTTCAATTCATCAATACTAGTTATAACTATTTTTTTATCTTCTTTAACATCTTCTTTTTCATCATCTTTGATTTCAACTAATCCATCATCATCAACAACAATTTCTTTTTTCTTTTTCTTTTTTTCCTTTTCATCTTTTTCAAAACTATTAAAATAATTTTTAAACCATCTAATAATATCTAAAACAGTTATATTGAAAATTAATATTATACTTAATATGAGAAAGATAATAGATACAATTTTAGTTCCAGTCATTCCAACTGCAGAAACGAGCAAAGAGGATGTAACTGAACCAACTAAACCACCGCCTATTTTTATCGAAGAATCTCCACTAGAAAAAATTTTATCTCCTTCCATAATAGTTTTAGTTCTTTTTAAACAATTGTTATAAGTTTGTTCAGATACTGTACTTAAAGACGAAGAAACATTTGTAAACTCAAGATGTTGAAAGGTAAGTAGAGAAAAAATAAGTAAATATATTCCTAGTTGTCTTTGTGATAATAAATTAGGTAAAGTTCTTTTGAAAAGCATGTGAGTACCAATAACAATGATAATAAGTAAAATTAAATACCAAAATTCGCCTGCTAAAAATAAGACTCCTTTTTTAAGTATTAAACCTAAAGGACCAAGTCCAAAGGCAATAATTCCAAACAAAATGAAAATAGTACCAGTAAGTTCAATGCTGTATATTTTTTTTAATGTACTTTTTTTCCTTCTTCTTGCCATTTTTATTCACCATAAATATTATATCTTAAATATATATTAATTGCAAAATATTTACTTTAATTCTACTAAAATTTTATATCTAGTCATTTACTTGCTATAATTTGAATTACACATATATGAAAGAGATAGACAAAACAATAATTAGTTATTATAATACAAGAGGGTGATTTTAATGAATATTGATGATTATGATTATATATTACCTAAAGAATTGATTGCTCAAAGCCCAATTAAAAATCGGAGTGATTCTAGACTTTTAATTATGGAAAAAACTAGTGGATTATTAAAAGATGATGTTTTTAAAAATATTACCGCATATTTTAAAAAAGGAGATGTTCTTGTTTTAAATGATACCAAAGTTCTTCCAGCAAGAATATTTGGCAAGAAAAAAGATACTGGAGCTAATATTGAATTATTATTGCTTAAAAATATTGAAAACGATATTTGGGAATGTTTGTCAAGACCTTTTAAAAGATTAAGTATTGGAACAATTATTTCTTTTAATGAAAAACTTGAGTGTGAAGTAATTGATAAGAAAGAAGACGGTATAATTTTTGCCAAATTTTCTTATCAAGGTATTTTTATAGAATTAATGGAGAAATATGGTTTAATGCCTCTTCCACCTTATATTCACAAAAAATTAAATAATCAGGATAGATACCAAACAGTTTATGCCAAATATTGGGGTAGTTCAGCAGCACCCACCGCAGGATTGCATTTTACACAAGACCTTTTAAAAACTATTGAAAATATGGGGGTGGAAATAGTATCTATTACATTACATGTAGGTTTAGGAACATTTAGACCAGTAACAGAAAAAGATATAACTAAACATAATATGCATTTTGAAAGGTATATTATGACAAAAGATGTTGCATTGAAATTAAATAAAGCTAAAAAGGAAAAAAGAAAAATATATGCTGTTGGAACAACTACAACAAGAACCCTAGAAGCTATTATGAATAAATATAATATGTTTAAAGCATGTGATGATTCTACGGATATTTTTATATATCCAGGATATAAATTTAAAGCTATTGATGGTCTTATAACAAACTTTCATTTACCTAAAAGTACACTTTTAATGTTAGTAAGTGCTTTTTCTTCTAGAGAAAAGATTTTAAAGGCATATAAATATGCTATTGAAAATCAATACCGTTTTTTTTCCTTCGGTGATGCGATGTTTATTAAATAAATTGAAAGAATCATAAATATTTAGTACAATAAAATAAAGAAAGATAGAAAATGAAATTAAAATTTAACTTAAATTACGAAGATAAAAAATCTATGGCAAGATGTGGCACAATTTCTTTTAATGGAAAAGAATATGAAACGCCTATGTTTATGCCTGTTGGAACTAATGCAACGGTTAAAACATTATCTTCAGAAGAATTAAAAGATATTGGAAGTGGTATCATTCTTGCAAATACATATCATTTGTGGCTTGCTCCAGGTGAAGATATTATAAAAAAGGCTGGAGGATTACATAAGTTTATGAATTATGATGGTCCTATTCTTACTGATAGTGGAGGTTATCAAGTCTTTTCTCTTGCAAAACCCAAAGATATTTCAGAAGAAGGAGTTAAATTTAAAAATATTATCAATGGCGATAGTCTATTTTTAACTCCTGAAAAGTCTATTGAAATTCAAAACAAATTAGGTAGTGATATTGTTATGAGCTTTGATGAATGTATTGCTTGGCCCTGCGAGTATGATTATGTTAAAACATCTATTGAAAGAACCTTACGATGGGCTAAAAGGGGTAAAGAGATATTTAAAAATGATAATCAACTTCTTTTTGGAATAGTCCAAGGTGGCGAGTATGAAGATTTAAGAAAACATTGTGCCGAAGAATTAGTTAAAATAGGCTTTGATGGATATGCTATCGGAGGAACATCTGTTGGTGAAGATAAAAAAACAATGTATAAAATGGTATTATATTCTACTAAGTATTTACCCAAGGAAAAACTTAGATATTTAATGGGAGTTGGAGATCCAATTGATTTAATAGAAAATGTTTTAAGAGGTGTCGATATTTTTGATTGTGTTGCTCCAACAAGATTAGCAAGACATGGTCATGCATATACTAGCAGTGGCAAAATAAATGTTAAGAATGCTAAGTATAAAGAATGTTTTAAACCTATTGATGAAAAATGTAACTGTTATTCTTGTCAAAACTATACACTTTCTTATATTAGACATTTAATAACTAAGAATGAAACACTTGGAGCAAGATTACTATCAATACATAATATTTATTTTTTACATCGTTTGATGGATGATATAAGAGAAAATATTAAAAAGGGAACTTTAGAAAAATATAGAGATGAATTTATATTAAGATATTATGGAGAAGGTTATGAATACAAATAAAATAGCAATATATGTTACAATTGTCGCATCGGTTATATTAATCGGTGGTGGGGTTTGTTACAAGGTTCTTAAAAATAATTTTGATAAATTAACATTGGTAACTAATAAGAAAGTTACTGAGGCAGCAGAGAAATGTTATTTTGATGGTGTATGTAAAAATTTAAAAATTACATTAGGTGAACTTTATAATAATAAATATTTAAAAGAAAAGGTTATAGATCCGGTTAAAAAACGAGTTTATAGTGAAGATTCATATATAATTATTACCAAAGAAAAAACAACTTTTTTTCCAAATTAAAAGGAAGTTATTCAACTTCCTCAAAACGATATTCTTGTTGGGCATTAGGATATTTTTCTTTATCAACTTTGGATGCAAAATTATCATATGGTCTAACCCATATTCTTTCATCATGATTTGATTGATAAATTACGACTTTTAAATGTTCACCATTATCATCTATTATTTCACTATCATAGCCAATATATAAAACTTTATAAACATTTCCTTTAAAGTGGCGATAAGTTTTGTTAATAAGTATTTCCCTCATTTTTCACACTCCTTAAAAGTATTATACAATTATTTGTTTAAAATATCCACATTTTGTTGTATAATTATATATGAAATAGAAAGTAGGGATTGATATGATAGCTTTATGTGTCGGTCACAGTGCATATGATTTTATTGTTTTATCTAATGATTTCCCATTAGAAAATAGCAAGACATCTTTTAATGATGTATATGAGGGTGCTGGGGGGACTATGTCAAACGTTTCTTATTTACTTGGAAAATATGGAATCGAGACATATCTTGCATCAGTAATTGGTGATGATACTTTTGGAAACATTATAAAAAGAGATTTAGAAAAAGTGGGTGTTCATACCGAGTATATAGAAACAGCTTATGGAAAAAGAACGCACTTAGCTTTTATAATAATAAATAAAACAGAGAAAACAAGAACGGTTTATAAAGTGGCAAAAGATGATTTGTTATTAAAAAAGACTGATTTTCCAATCAACCCCGATGTAGTTATAGTTGATAGTAAGGATTATGGTGCATCATTAGTAGCAATTAATAAATTTAAAGATAAAATTACAATTTTGGATGCTGAAGTAAGCGATCAAAATACTCTTGAGTTATGTAAATATAGTAAATATATTTTAGCTTCAAAAACATTTGCTGAAAGTGTTGCAGGAGATAAAATTGATTTTAATAATGCTCAAAGTATGGTAACGGTGTTTTCAAAATTAGTTAATAAATTCCCCGGTAAAGAGATAGTAGTAACAATCGAAGATAAAGGGGCTTTATATATGATAAATGGCCAAATAAAAGTAATGCCAGGAATACAAGTAGAAGCAATTGATACAACTGGAGCGGGAGATATTTTCCATGCCTCATTTGCTTATGCTTTATGTCAAGGTTATGATTTGGAAAAAACAATTACATTTGCGAATATTGCTGCTGGTCTTTCAACAACCAAGGTAGGGGTTCATGCAAGTGTTCCAGAGTTAAGTGATATTATGGCTTACTTTAAACAAAAATATCCTGATACTGTTACTACTCAAACAAATGTTGCAACCCAAGAACAAGTTCCATCATCCCAATGATAACTAGTAAAACACCTAAACTGGATTTGCATGGGGAAATATTTTCTATGGTTGAGGTTTTAGTTAATGATTTTATTAAGGACCAAGTGTTACTGAATAACAAAGAAGCCATTATTATTCATGGGAAAAGTTCAAGTGTTTTAAGAAAAGAAGTTCATAGGGTTCTTAAGAATAATCCTAATGTAATAACTTTTAAACAAGATAATTGGAATTTAGGTCAAACAATAGTAAATTTGAAAGAGTTAGAATAAAACTCTTTTTAAATATTATAAATAATAGTTTAAAGATTGTTAAATTGGGCTAATTATGATATATTTGTAGTGTAATTGTTGAAAAAAGATTTTGTATATTATTTTTAAAAAGAGAGTTCTTGGGTGGTGAAAAAGATCAAGAAAATATACAATGCTACTTTTGGAGATTAATCGGTGTAAATCGTTAAAATTAAATAAGTAAAATAAAGGATGGTACCGTGCAATAGCACTCCTTGGTATTATCTTTTTTTGTTATAAAGGAGGAAAAGTTTATGAGAATTTTTTTAATAGCAGGAAAAAGTGGCAGTGGTAAAAATGAAGTGGCAAGATTAATAAAAGAATATTACATTTATAAACTGGAAGAATCTGCTATTACAAGTTATAGTAAATATATCAAAAATTTTGCATTAGAATTAACTGATTGGGATGGAACATCTGCCAATAAACCGAGAGATTTTATGCAAAAAATTGGCGATGTAATTAGAAAAGAAAACCCTAATTATTTTACATCAAATATGATAAAGGATATAGCTGTTTATAGAAATTATGTTAAAAACCTTATTATTAGTGATGTTCGCATGCCGGGAGAAATAGATAAGATAAGAGAGAGTTTTGATGATGTATATGCAATATATGTTGTTAATCAGTTTGCTCAAAGTAAGCTTACTATAGAACAACAATCTCATATTACTGAAAATGCACTTGAAGATTATATGGATTTTGATTATACAATAGCAAATGATGTTATGGATAATTTGAAAGATAAAGTATTTAAAATATTGGAGGAGATTGAATGAACCTGAAGGACTTGTTTATAGATTTTTTTGAAAGTAAAGGACATGTTCATATTCCAAGTGGTCCAGTTGTACCGGAAAATGATAATACAGTCCTTTTTAATACTGCAGGAATGCAGCCTCTTGTTCCATATTTAAAGGGAAAGGAACATCCGCTTGGTAAAAGATTATGTAATTATCAAAAATGTATTAGAACTACCGATCTTGAAGAAGTTGGAGATTCTTACCATCATACTTTTTTTGAAATGCTTGGAAGTTGGTCACTTGGTGATTATTTTAAGAAAGAGGCTATAATATGGAGTTATGAATTTTTAACAGAAGTTCTTAATATACCTGCTTTAAAACTAGCGATTACATATTTTGCTGGTAATGAAATTGCTCCCAAAGATGTGGAGTCTTATAAGATATGGAGAAGTTTAGGTATTCCAGATGAAAGAATTGTAGCTTTGGTAGAAGATAATTGGTGGCCTAATTTAGAGCTTCCTGGCTTATGTGGCCCTGATACAGAAATGTTTTATTGGAGAAGTAATGATCCTGTTCCAAAGAAATTTGATCCAAAAGATTCACGTTGGGTAGAAATATGGAACGATGTTTTTATGCAATACGATCATCTAGAAGATGGCACTATTAAGGAACTTAGTAATAAAAATGTAGATACAGGGATGGGTTTTGAAAGAGTAACTGCCATCCTAGAAGGAACAGATGATAATTATACCTCTTCGATTTTTATAGATGTTATTAATAAGATTGAAGAGATATCTAATAAAAAATATAAAGGTAATGAAAGATATATGCGTATAATTGCTGATCATATTAGAACTGCTGTTTTTATTGCTGCTGATTATGCGGGTATTAAACCATCAAATGTAGGTCAGGGATATATCTTAAGAAGACTTATTCGAAGAGCAATTCGTTTTGCAAAAGAGTTAGGTATTGATTTAAATAGTGATTTTGAAAAAGAGATTGCTTTAATTATTATAAGTAAATATGAAAAGTATTATTCAGAAGTTAAAGATAATAAATTAGTTGTTTTGGAAGTATTAAAACAAGAAAAAAATAAATTTGTAAAAACTTTAGAAAAAGGCTTAAAAGAATTTGAAAAAGTAGCTAATAAAGATATTGATGGAAAAACTACTTTTCGTTTGTATGATACCTTTGGCTTTCCTATAGAATTTACTTCTGAACTTGCAAAAGAAAGAAATTTAAAAGTTGATACTGATGGGTTTAAGGAATGTTTTAAAGCTCATCAAGAATTATCTAGAACAACGTCTGCAGGCCAATTTAAAGGTGGTCTTGGTGGTAGTGGCGAAATGGAAACTAAATATCATACCACAACACATTTATTAAATGCAGCATTAAAAAAAGTGCTTGGTAATGATGTTCATCAAAGAGGATCAAATATTACTTCAGAAAGACTTCGTTTTGATTTTTCGTTTGATCGCAAGTTAACTGATGAAGAAAAAACTGAAATTGAAAACGTAGTTAATAAATGGATTAAGGAAGATTTACCAATTAACTTTGAACAACTTCCTAAGGAAGAAGCTTTAAAAAGTGGTGCTGAATGTGAGTTTGCTGATCGTTATCCCGATATTGTTACAGTATATAGTATTAGTAATATATCAAAAGAAATTTGCCGAGGTCCACATGTTAAAAGCACAAAAGAAATTGGTAGTTTTAAAATAACTAAAGAAGAGGCATCTGCAGCTGGTATAAGAAGAATTAGAGCAGAAATAAAGTAGGTGTTTTATGTACGAGAATAAAAAAATATTTGTTTTAGGAATGGCAAGAAGTGGTTATAGTGTAGCAAAACTTTTAGCTAATAAAAACGATATTTTGGTTGTGGACCAAGCTGCTCAAGATAAAGATAAAATTAAGGAATTAGAAAGTCTTGGTGTAAAGTTTATTCAAACAGATAAACCGAATGATTATTTTGATAATACTTTTGATGTTCTTATTAAAAACCCAGGAATAATGCCTTATCATGAAACTGTTTTAAAAGCAAATAAACTAGCAAAACCAGTGCTAAATGAAATGGAAGTTGCATACCATTATTTGCCAAAAGAGGTATTTATTATTGGTATAACTGGTTCAAACGGCAAAACAACAACAACAACAATTGTTTATGAAATATTAAAAATGATGAAGATAAATGTTGTTCTTGGGGGTAATATAGGATATCCTTTAAGCGAGATTGTTCCTATGGTAAATGAAAATAGTGTTTTATTATTAGAAATATCTGATCACCAACTAGCAAATTTTAAGGACTTTAAAACAAATATTAGTGTTATTACTAATATTTATCCTACTCACTTGGATTTTCATGGTACTTATGAAAATTATATTAAAATTAAGTCTAAAATATTTAATCATCATACTAAAGATGATTTGGCAATATTGAATTATACTAATGAAGATAGTAGAAAAACTTATAAAAATATTTTGTCTAAAAAACTCTTTTTTAATAGTAAGCAATCTTATGTTGCCAAAGATGGAACAATCATTATTAATGGAAGAGAAATAATTAATATAAATGATATAAAAATCAAAGGATTACATAATTATGAAAATATCATGGCAGCATTATTAGTTATAAATTATTTTGGTATTAATAAAAAAATTATTTATGACGTTTTAAATAATTTTAATGGGGTAGAACATCGTATTGAATTTGTTAAAGAAGAAAACGGTGTTAAGTATTATAATGACTCAAAAGCTACTAATCCAACATCAACAATAGTAGCATTAAAATCATTTAAAGATCCTATCCATCTTATTTTGGGAGGGATGGAAAGAAAGCAAGATTTTCATGAACTTGATAATTATATAAAAAATGTTAAAGTCATATATGCAATTGGAGAGGTGTCAACAAGAATCACCGATTATGCAAACCAAATGAAAATAGAGTGTAAAGAGTGTAAAACGTTGCAAAAAGCGATGGAAGAGGTTAAGAAGAGTGTTAAAGAAAAAGAAATAGTCCTTCTTTCTCCCGCATCAGCAAGTTGGGATCAATATGATAAATTTGAAGATCGAGGTAATGAGTTTAAATTACTTTGTTAAGGTGGTATTATGAAAAATATTAATAAATTTATTTATTTAATAGTAGTTATTATAATAGCAATAATATGTCTTTATTATATTGGTTTTAAAAAGCAAAGTATTTTCATAACTGATAATATTACTATAAATATTGGTGATAAATTACCGCGTAAAAAAGACTTTATTAAAAAAAGATATTTGAATAAATGTGAAGAAATTAATTTTGATAATAATATAAATTATTTTCATAAGAAGAATAATATTACAGTAAAGTGTAAGAATATTAATTATAAGATATCACTGACAGTTAAAGATATAAAACCTCCGGTTATCGATGAACAAGAAATTATATGTAAGGTTAAAGAAAAGTGTGATATAAAATCTCTTGTAAAGATAACTGAAGACAGTAAAGATGATGTAAACATTTCTGTTGAAGGAGATTATGATTTAAATAAGCTTGGCGAATATAAAATTATTATTGTTGCAGCTGATAAAGGAATGAATAAAACTCAAAAAGAAATAACTTTGAGAATAATAAGTAAAGATGCAAAGATTACTAAAAGTAAAAATGGTTATACAATTATTACTGAAAATGGAATAACAAAAGTTAATAATTTAATTATTGTTAATAAAAGTTATTCGCTTCCAAAAGATTATGTTCCTAGCAATTTAGTTAAAATTGATAATTGTCCCGTAATAGACTATGTTAAAAATGCTTATGATGACATGGTTAAGGACCTTAATAAAGAAGGGATGAATATTAAAGTAGGAACGTGTTATCGCTCTTATGGTTTTCAAAATATATTATATACTAACTATATTAAAAGGGATGGGCAAGAAAAGGCAGATACATTTTCTGCAAGACCAGGATTTTCAGAACATCAAACTGGACTTGCAATTGATATTTCTCCGGTTAATAATTCTTTTACTAATACTAAAGAGGCGATTTGGATAAAAAATAATGCCTATAAATGTGGTTTTATTATAAGATATCCCGAAAATGCAACAGATTATACGGGGTACAAGTATGAGTCTTGGCATATTAGATATGTTGGAAAAGAGATAGCTTTAAAATTGTATAAGGGAAATGGTGATTATATTTCTTTAGAAGAATATTTTGGACTAGATAGTGTATATAAAAATTAATGTTGAAGTTATTATTGTAAATGATATAATTATTATGATAAGGGGCTGATTAATGTGAATGATATGTTTAGCGGCAATAATGAAAATGTTGGTATAGATCCAACTACTCTTGTTACAATAGAATCTTTAGATGATTTAACGCCACAAATTGATATAAAACAAGATAGAAAAATGAAAGGAAGTACTCCGAATCCAGATAAAAAACCTCATGATCTTTTAAAAAAGATAGTTTTTACAATAATAATTATTTTATTAATGGCTGGAGTTGGGTTTGGGGTTTATTATTATTTAAGTCTTGCTAACAGTAAAAAGGGTGGTATAAACCCTATTAATAAAACAATTAAACTTAATGAAAGAAGAGTTGTTGTAGGGACAAATATTAATGAATATTTAAAGGAAAGTTTTAAAAACTGTCAAATTGATGCTCAAAATATTGATGGTTCTAAAGTAGGCCAATATTCATATGGTTTAGAGTGTAATAATATGAAATATGAAGGAATGTTATCTGTTGAAGAATATGAAAATAAAAATATTACAACCGAGCTAACAATTGTTAATCAAAACGATAATGTAATGCCAGAACGTTTTGTAAAAAGTTTTTCTCCATATACATATACCTTTATTGATGCTAAAATATTAAAGGATAATTTAGCTATTCCTAATTCAATTTATCCCGTTGAAATAAATATTTTTGGTGAGGGTATTAATGATAAAATTACATCATTATTATATGTAACTGAGAAATCTCCTAATTACTATTTAAAATGTAGTAAAGATATAGATAGTTATATATATGCTATTGATGAAGATAATAACACTTTTGGTGCATGTATAAATCAAAAAGATGTTACATATGATGAAAAAAGTTTTTATAATAATTTATTAAATTCTAAGAATGGAAAATTAGCATATGATGGAGATTTAGATTATTATATAGTTTATTCAGAATCAGAGTTTGTAATAAAATACAATAAATTGATAAGTAAAGAAGAACTTGATAATGAATATAATGGCTTATTTCCAACAGAGGTAGATGAGGTTGAACAACACTATATTTCGAAGGGTTATAGTTGTGAAAAAACGATATTATAGTCAAATAAAAAACTCTCATAAAGAGAGTTTGTATTTTAATGGTCGAGAAGACAGGATTTGAACCTGCGACCCCCACGTCCCAAGCGTGGTGCACTACCAAGCTGTGCTACTTCTCGCTGACAAGATAAATTATACAACTAAATTGAATAAATTACAAGTCTTATAAACAAAATGCCTAAGGGGTAGAGTACTTAACATACTCTTAGCATTTAGCTACTTGCCTTAGGTCTTGTAAAATGATTTTATCATGTGTAAAAAAACTAGTCAATATATATTTTTCCAAACACTTCAGAAGAAGGAAACGTTGTTATAAAAAATTTATTGTATTTCAGATATGGCATTACCGCTTTCACAATCTTTTTGTTTTTATAATAATTATATATAGTGTTAACGCAAAGATCTGCTAACTGGATACCAAAATTACATGAAGAATCATAATATTTAATGATAAACTTATAGTTATATAAAATAAATTCAGTATTTAAATATCTTTCTAAATCTTTTAAATCCCCAACCTTGATATTACGATTATCAATTATAATATTAAAAACATAGTTTATTTTGCTTAAAAACGGGAAAATATTATTTTCTAATAATATTTTAACAGCATAATTAAAAAAGACATTAGATTTAATAATTTTCTTTTTCATTTTAGGTTTATTAAAAATAACACTAATACCAACAAATGAGTTTATTTGTTGAATATCATTAAATATACGGATTTTTTCTTGGTCAGTATAATGATATGATTTTAATTCCATATTAAGGGGATATCCTCGATTATCTTTTATCGTTTTATTATTTTTTCTATAGATTGATATAGCCTTATTTTTATCTTTTTTTGAAATTAAAAATCCCCCAACTGCAAAATAGTTAGTTTTACTATTAGAATGTATAGATCCGCTTTCATCTAAGTATATAAATAATTCCATCTTCCTCCATAATATTGACTATTATAAAGTCAGACTCCAAAGGAACTAGCAAACACATTATATCAGTTTGTAACAAAAATTAAAATTATTTTTTGTTATTTTTTAAAATTCTACCTATACCGTTAAGTTTGTGGATATTTATATTTTTATCATTTTCATTAGTTAAAGTACCATTAAAACATAATTCACAATGTTTGTCATTATAAAAACCTGGAACTATTTGTTTTAATTTCCAATTGTACATATCAATATATAACCTAAACAATTCTAATTTATATTCTGGAAATGTTATTAAGGGTTTATTTGTACCCAACCAGTCTATTGATTTTTGTACTAATGCCATTCCAATTCCTTTGTCCTTCCATTGATTAATAACATATAATGTACATATTTTACGTTCAAATTTAGTTCTTTTCAAACAAGCCATAGCAATTATTTCTTCTTTATCATTTGGATTTTTGACAAATAAAATGTTTCGCTTATCACTCTTTATAGTTTCGGGTAATTGTTTTTCAAAGTACCACGTTTTATGATTAGGATAATCTTCACGAATATTATCTGTTATCATGTATATTCTTTCGGCAAGTGACATTAATTGTTTTTGGGGAATGATATTTATATAATCTTTTAAGCTTTCAATATTAATCATTTTAATTGTCCATTTGTTCATTATAATAACAGTTTGGATTAAAGGTGTCAATTTGATAAGTAAAAATAAAATGCAACAAGATAAGTTGCATTTTTTAACGTCTTATGACGGTTATTATTTATGGCACGCCCAAAGGGATTTGAACCCCCAACCTTTAGATCCGTAGTCTAACGCTCTATCCAGTTGAGCTATGGGCGTGTAAAACAAGTTAATTATAGTATATTTCATGTGAAAAAGCAATTAAATTTGATAACAAGACGATAATAATGATATAATATATTTGCAAATGGAGGTCTTGAATATGAGCGAAACTAGACTATATTCTGAGCTACAACCTCATAGAAAATTATATCCTAAAGGAAGTCCTGAAGAGATTATTTTAAATTCTAAAGATAAAGTATACAATTATATGTATAATAAAGCAAAAGAGGGACTAAACTATACTGCCATCACTTATTTTGGAAATGTAATTTTATATGCTGACTTATTTTCTAAAATAGAAAAATATGCTAAAGCATTTAAAAATTATGGAATTGGAAAAGGCGATTTTGTGACATTGACTTTACCAAATATTCCAGAAACAATATATATAAAATATGCTTTAAATAGAATTGGGGCGGTTGCTAACTTAGTTGATCCAAGAACAAATCCAGAAGGAATTTTACATTATGCAACTAATTCAAATTCTAAAATGATTGTTTCCTCTTTAGAGATACTTGATTCTAAAATTAAACCAATAGAAGATAAAATTAGGGTAGATAATATTCTTGCAATACCTGCGGTAAGATCCATGGATTTTGATGTTGCTGATTTTGATTCAAAGAAGATATATTTAGTATTAAAATATAAAGAAATGATGTTTAAATTAAAAAAACGACTAAAGTCAGATAAAAAATATCTTTTAGATGAAGATTTTATAAATTTATACGGAAATAATTTTAGTGGGACTTTAGATACAGAATATGAAGAAAATCAACCTTTTTCGGTTTGTTATACAGGTGGCACTAGTGGAACTCCAAAAAGTGCTTTGCTATCTAATGAGTCTTATAATGCTACGGTGGAACAAATGACGTTCGGAACAAATCCAGAATCATATGAAAAAGGGGAAACTTTCTTAGCAGCAATTCCGTTTTTTGTAGTATATGGTTCAGGAGCTGGAATGCATAATTCTTTGTGTAGAAATTGGAATATTATCGCACTTCCTAAATATAATCCTAATGAGTTTGATCTTTTATTAAAACGTTTTCGTCCTACTAATTCTTTAGGAGTTCCAAGGTTTTATGGGACTATAATTAAAAATCAAAATGTTAATGACGTTGATTTTTCTTTCTTGAAAAGGGCGGTAGTCGGCGGATCTGAAAGCGATTTAAAATTAATTCTGGAAACTAATGAATTTTTGGAAACGCATGGTGCAAAAGGTGTTAAAATAAAGATAGGATATGGAGCCACTGAGCTTGGAGGTTGCGCGTCAGCAACTTCAGATGAATTTGGGGAATATGATCCGACTAGTTCAGGGTATCTTTTATTAGGTTGTTCTGGAATGATAATAGATCCGGTAACAGGAAAAGAATTGCCAATTGGTGAAGTAGGAGAAATATGTATTAATTCGCCTTCAATGATGTTGGGATATTTAAATAATGAAGAAGAGACGGAAAAATGTACTGTCTATGATCAAAAGGGAATGAAATATTATAGAACTGGTGATAAAGGATATTTTGATGAAAAAGGAGCATTATATTTTATAGACCGTTACAAAAGATGTATGGATAGACCAGATGGACATACGGTTCATGCAAGCCCTCTTGAAAAGGTTGTTTTATCAGATCCAAGAGTAGAAAGTTGTATTGTTGTCGGAATAAAAGAAAAGGGGATTGAGGGTGATATACCAACTGCATTTATAAAATTAAAAGATCCCAAAGATAATTTTGCTAAAGTAA
This sequence comes from Mollicutes bacterium, assembly GCA_012799635.1. Taxonomy (GTDB): domain Bacteria; phylum Bacillota_I; class Bacilli_A; order RF39; family UBA660; genus UBA6448. The sequence continues at coordinate 56,945 of JAAZKW010000010.1, read as the reverse complement.
TAAATGAGATAGATGTTTTTAGTTTAACAAAACTATCAGAAAGAGATAAAGCTCTTGCTTATTGTCAAATAGATGATATAAAATATACATTATTAGGAAAAGAAGATTATCAGTATTATGAACAGTTTTCATTTGAGGATTTAGATGTAATATTTAAAGATTCTCCCTCTTTTCCAATTTTAAAAGAAAAACCAGTAAGAAAAAGAAAGTAGTGTGATAAGCGTGTTTTTAAAGAATGTAAATCCATACAATGTATGTGCTTTTTTAATTAGTACATTGTTATTAATTACGTATTTTTCAAAAAGAAGAGTAAAAAGTGTTGAAATCAAATTATATGATATAATGGTTTTTGTTTCATTTCTTGGAACAATTATTACCTTTTTTACTTATTTAATTGTTTTAAGACATGAGGCATTTGCTTCAACAATATTATTATTAATTCCCAAAATACATTTAACTTATTTAATTGTGTGGGGTACGACATTTGCATTATATATCATTAATATTTCGATGAAAGATATAACATTAAAAAAATGGAGAGTATTAAAGTGGTCTTTAATAATTTTTTCTACTATTTGTACAATAATAATGTTTCTTCTTGATATGGAGTATGTAAGTGAGCCTTCTAAAATATATACTTCTGGTGCAAGTGTTCATTTAACTTATTTGCTTGCATTAGTTTATACATTAATTGTACTTTACTTTATTATAAAGAATATAAAGAATATTATTGATAAAAGATATACACCGATAATAACCTTTATAATATTTTTTGTTTTAGGGGTAGTTTTTCAATATAAGAATCCTGAGGTATTATTGGCAACTTTTATTGTATCTTATAACACTTTATTAATGTATTTTACTATAGAAAATCCCGATGTTATATTATTAACAGAATATAAAAGAGCAAAAGAGCGTTCTGATTTGATGAATGAAGAGAAGGCAGAATTTATTTTAGATATAGCTCAAGAAATAAAAAATCCTATATCTAAAGTTAGAAAAATAAGTAAACAAAACCTAGAAGAGGAAGATATTCAGGTTATAAAAAATGGATGCCTAAATATATCTTTATTGTCAGATAATATTCTTAATGTAGTAGATAAAGCTTTAAATATTGCTGAGATTGATAAGTATAAATTAAAAATGATTAATAGTATATATGATCCTAATAAGTTGTTTAATGAATTACAAATAGCATATTCTAATAATATAAAAAATAAAGAGCTTAGTGTTGATTTTAGATGTGATTTTGCAAATACTCTTCCATTGTTGTATGGAGATGTTTATCAGCTGAAAAGCGTTTTAAAAACGATATTGGATGATTCCTTAAAACATTCTGATGAGGGTTTTATCGAATTAAAAGTTGATAATGTTATTAAAAATGACGTATGTCGATTATATATTTCTATAATAGATAGTGGTTATAGAGATGAGAGGAATAACAATGATTCTAAATTTACTTTATGTGAAACATTGCTGAAAACAATGGGAGGAACGTTACTAGTTAATAGTATTGATAGCGCTGGAATGGAAATCAAAATAATTTTAGATCAGGCAATAAAAGTGAATAAAAATTCGAAAATTCAAAGGATGGATTATACTGTTAAAAAATATATTGGTAAGTTTAAAATTTTATTAAATACAGATGATGAAGTTATAAAAAGAAAATTTGCAAAGATATTTAATAAGGAAGAGTTTGTGATTGATGATACAAAAGAAGCTTTTTATAAACTACAAAAAAATAAAAAATATGATGTTGTAATTTTGGACGAAAAAGCGGAAATTTATGATGGAATAAAACGGTTTAAAAATTTAAAAAAGAATAAAAAATATGATATTCCAACAATGATTATCAAAAGAAATATTAATTTTTTAAATGACAAAGAATATTTAGAGTGTGGCTTTGTTGATATTATTGATCCTAATAATTTAAATAATCTTGAAGAAAAAATAAACAATTTAAAATAGCAACGACAATTGCAAGAAGGTTGTATAATAATTGAAATTAAATAAATTTATTTTAAAGACAAAAAAGTTCAAAAATAAATATTTTTAAAAAAATATTAGAATTAAAGAACTAATTTTAGGCATTATTAATGATATTATAATTGTATCTTGATCAATTTATTTAGTTTTGTTTTTTTTAAAACTTTTTTGTGTGTTTCTGTTATATATAATATGAAAAATTCATTCTAAATGATAATATGTTAGTAGCAAGTTGATTTTACATTTGCAACTATATATTTTTAAATACTGGTTATTTAGGAAGAATATATGAAATTAGATTGTATTAGTAATTGAACAATAATAATTATCGTCATATTCGCGATTTTATTGGGGTTTAAAAGCTTATTGTAGCATAATGGATATAGATTAAATATCATCTATAATAAGTCATATATTATATAACGCTTCATAATCTTGTTATTTTAAATGTTTATAATTATAAGTTCTGTAAGAAATGTTTTTTTTAAAAATTTTTAAATTTTAAAAATGTAAATAAAATGAAAAATAAAAAAAGTTGTTAAAAAAACATTGACACAGAGGAGGTAATTTAGTAAGATTGAAATACTAGTGGGAGGCGATATATGAGTTTGGTTTTAAATGAACTTATAATAGTTAAAAGAAGTGGGCAAAGAGTTCCCTTTAATGGTGCAAAAATTGCTCTTGCTATAAAGAAGGCATTTGATGCCACTAGCGATAAATATAATGAAAAAGATATAAATTTAGTATACGGAAACGTATTAAATCAAATTGAGATTGATTATTGTGATAGGAAAACTATTAATGTTGAAGATATTCAGGATTTAATAGAAAAAGAGTTGAAAAATAGTAAATATATAGATGTATATGAATCTTTTAGTACTTATCGTATGAAAAGAACTTCATCTAGGGAAGCTTTTTCTATTAAGCAACAACATAAGTTTGTAAAAGCTATCGAAAAACTTATTTTAGCAGTTGAGACTAAAGAAAGCGATAGACCTATGAGTGTATTAAATTTGTTTGGTAAAACGGTTTCTTCAGAGTTTGCTAAAAGTTATTTAATTGATAATAAATATGTTAAAGCACATGAAGAAGGGTTGATTTATATTCATGAATTAGATTCATATGCTTTAATGGTTGTCACTAGTGTGAATGTCGATATTTCTAATTTAGAATTTAAAGGCTCATATTTTTCTTTTTTAGCCAACATTTTGCTAGGATTAAAAGAAGAGGTAAGTAATGAGGTATTAATAGATAATTTTGATTTAGTTATTAGTGACTATGCATTATATAAATATCAAAAAATATTAATAGGCTTTATTAATTGTTATTTTGAATTAAGTGGGTTATTACCTTATATAAATATAAAAAAGATTGAAGAATTAATATTTAAAGAAGAAGATTTAAATATTAATATTAATAAATACAGCGATTATTTATTAACTGATGAAGTTAAAAAGGTTTTTACAAAGTGTATGAATTTAAGTCAAAACAAACTTATTGAATATCTAACTAAACATATTAAAGAATTAATAAAGACTTTAGATGAAAATGGGGTTGGTATTAATGATTCTAATTATACAATTATTTTAAAGGAAGATAATATTATTACCAATGTTGTTTATGACATTATTAAAAATAATGAAGCTTATAAAAATGTAAGTATTGGTACTTTTAAAAAGGTTATAAAAGGCAAAAACATGTACATAACAAACAATTCATCATTTAAAGACAAAATGATTATTAAAGACAATATTTATCATGAAAAAGAGGCATTAGGAAGAATGATTTTAGCTAACTCTAGTTTGAATTTAACAAGACTTGGTCTTATTCATAGAACTTATAATAAAGCATTTAAAGAAGACTTGGTTAGTATGTTGGATTTGGTAAAAGGTCATTTGTTACAAACTTTTGAAGGGATTGCTAATAAGCATAAAGAAAGTTATAAATATTCATTTTCTAATTCCCTAATTAAAGAAGATGAGAAGCTATCTGGAGGTGGGCGAATTAGAAAAGTTATTAAAAATGGAACATTAAATATTAATTTGGTAGGTTTAAGTGAATGTGCTTTTTTATTAAATATAAAGGAAGAAGAAATACTAAAATTTATTACTAAATATATATGTGAGTATACAAAAGAAACTAGACTTAACTTTAGATTAAGTAATATTGATTTAGAAAATGTGAGAAGCAAGTTTTTATCAATGGATAAAGCTATATATGGTGAGATTAAGGGAGTAACTGATAAAAGTGCTTATATAGGATTTGCTAGTGAATATTTTAATGGGGGATTTGATGCCTAAAATAGCAGGTTTTAATAAGTTAACCCTTCTTGATTATCCTGGTAAGCTTGCATGTGTATTGTTTACTAAAGGGTGCAATTTTGGGTGTAGGTACTGTCAAAATTCTAGTTTAGTATTAGATGTGGAAGTTCCTTTAATAGATCATAATGAAATATTTGCTTATTTAGAAAAAAGAAAGAACATTTTACAAGGAGTAGTAATTAGTGGCGGGGAGCCTACTATTCAAAAAGGATTATTAGATTTTATAATTAAAATTAAAGAAATTGGTTATAAAGTGAAGTTAGATACTAATGGTTCTAATCCAAAATTATTACAAGAATTAATAGAATTAAAGTTAGTTGATTATGTAGCCATGGATATTAAAAATGTTTTTGAAAAATATAATCAAACAGCTAATGCCAAAGTTAATATAGATAATGTTAAAAAAAGTATTGATATTTTAAAAAAAGGAAAAGTTGATTATGAATTTAGAACCACTATTATAAAAGAATATCATACTTTAGAAGATATAAGAAAATTAATAGATTTTACTCAGGGGAGTAAATATTATCTTCAAAACTTTGAAGATAGAGATACGGTTATTAAAAGTGGTTTAACAAGTTTTACTGTTGAAGACTTAAATTTACTTTATAGTTATAAAGAAAGTTATGATCACTTTGAAATAAGAGGTTATACAGAAAAGGGAGGAAGAAAAAATGTATAAAATAAGAAAAAGAAATAATAAAATAGTTGCTTTTGAAATTGAAAAAATTAAAAATGCAATGAGAAAGGCTTTTGATGCAACAGAAATAAAATATAGTGAGGATGTGCTTGATTTTTTAGCTCTTAAAGTTACCGCTGATTTTGAACCTAAAATTAAGGATAATATCATTGGTGTAGAAGATGTACAAGACAGTGTTGAAGAAGTATTAAGTAAAGCAGGCTATACTAATGTAGCTAAAGCATATATTTTGTATAGAAAGAATCGTGAAAAGGTACGTAATGTTGAAAATACTTTGCTTGACTATAAAGAAGTTGTAAATAGTTATGTAAATGTAACCGATTGGAGAGTAAAGGAAAATTCAACTGTTACATACTCGGTGGGGGGTCTTATTTTAAGTAATTCGGGTGCAATTACTGCTAACTATTGGTTAAGTGAAGTATATGATCCTGAAGTGGCTGATGCTCATAGAAGTGCAGCAATTCACATTCATGATTTATCAATGTTAACAGGATATTGTGCTGGCTGGAGTTTAAAACAATTAATTATGGAGGGTCTAGGTGGAGTTCCTGGTAAAATAACTTCTAGCCCAGCGAAACACCTATCTACATTGTGTAATCAAATGGTTAATTTTCTAGGTATTATGCAAAATGAATGGGCCGGTGCTCAAGCGTTTTCAAGTTTTGATACTTATTTAGCACCTTTTGTTAGAATAGACAATTTAAATTATAAAGAAGTAAAACAATGTGTTCAATCATTTGTATATGGTGTTAATACTCCATCTAGATGGGGAACACAAGCACCATTTACTAATATTACATTAGATTGGAAAGTACCAAATGATTTAGCTGAGATTGATTGTTATGTTGGTGGTAAACAAGTAGACTTTAAATATAAAGATGTTCAAAAAGAAATGGATATGATTAATAAAGCATTTATTGAAATAATGATTGAAGGAGATGCAAACGGTAGAGGTTTTCAATATCCAATTCCAACTTATTCAATTACTAAAGATTTTGATTGGGGTGAAACAGAAAACAATAAGTTATTATTTGAAATGACTGCTAAATATGGTACACCGTATTTCTCAAATTATGTTAACAGTGATATGGAGCCGAGTGATGTAAGAAGTATGTGTTGTAGATTGCGTTTGGATTTACGTGAACTTAGAAAGAAATCAGGTGGATTTTTCGGTTCAGGAGAATCAACTGGTTCAATAGGCGTGGTTACAATTAATATGCCAAGAATTGCATATTTAGCAGAAAATGAAAAAGATTTTTATAAAAGATTAGAAAAATTAATGAATATTAGTGCTAGAAGTTTAAAAGTAAAAAGGAATGTTCTTGCTAAATTATTAAATGAGGGTTTATATCCTTATACTAAAAAATATTTAGGAACTTTCGATAATCATTTTAGTACCATTGGATTAATAGGTATGAATGAAGTTGGTTTAAATGCTAACTGGTTACAAAAAGATTTAACACATCCTGAAACTCAAAAATTTACTAAAGAAGTCTTGACATTTATGAGAGAAAAATTAAGTGATTACCAAGAAGAATTTGGAGACTTATATAATCTTGAAGCAACGCCAGCCGAATCTACAACTTATAGATTTGCTAAACATGATAAAGAAAAGTATGCGGATATAATAACAGCAAGTGAATGTGATGATAAACCTTATTATACAAATTCTTCACATTTACCAGTTGGATTTACTGAAGACATTTTTGTAGCTTTAGATATTCAAGATGAATTACAAACTTTATATACTTCAGGAACTGTATTTCACGCTTTTTTAGGAGAGAGAGTTACAGATTGGAAGAGTGCAGCAGAACTTGTTAAAACTATTAGTGATAATTATAAATTACCATATTATACTTTATCTCCTACATATTCGGTTTGCCAAAATCATGGATACTTTTCAGGCGAAATAAAAGAGTGCCCAAAATGTGGTGAAGAAATGGAAGTTTATAGTAGAATAACAGGTTATTATAGACCGGTTAAAAACTGGAATATTGGAAAAACTGAAGAGTATAGGGAAAGAAAAGAATATGATTTGAAAAAGTCAAAGCTTAATAAAAAAGATATAAAAGAAAAAGCAAATGAAACAAAAAAAACTAGAAGGAAAGATCAAATCATGTTATTTGGAACAGAAAAATGTCCGAACTGTACTTTAGCTAAAAACTTTTTAGAAAAAAAGAAAATAGAATACAAATGGGTAGATGCTGAAAAAGAAATAGAGAAAACTAAAGATATGAATGTAACAGAGGCTCCTACTTTAGTAGTAATTAAAGATGGCGAAATCACTTTACATAAAAATGCATCTAATATAAAACTATTTACAGAGAATTATTAATATGTATGATGTAGTAGTAATCGGAGCAGGGCCTTCGGGCCTTACTTCTGCTATATATTTGCTTCGTGCTGGATATAAAGTATTAGTATTGGAAAAAAATAAAATTGGTGGTCAAATGGCATTTAGTCCCAAAATAGAAAATTATCCAGGATATGTTAGTATTAGCGGTGGTGAACTAGCAAGTAAGATGTTAGAACAAGTATTAAATTTAGGTGGAGATGTTGATTTAGAAGAAGTTATAAAAGTTACTAAAGATAGTGTTATAACTAATACTATGACTTATAAAACTAAGGCAATAGTAATGGCAAGTGGTTTATTACAAAGAAGATTAAATGTTCCGGGTGAAGATAAATATAAGAATGAAAAAATTCATTATTGTGTAGCTTGTGATGGTGCTTTTTATAAAAATAAAACAGTAGCGGTTATAGGTGGTGGCAATAGTGGTGTTATTAATGCTTTAGAATTATCTAATATATGTAAGAAGGTTTATATTATTCAATGCATAGATAAACTAAATGGTGAAAAAATTAGAGTAGAAGAAGTGTTAAAAAAAGGAAATATTGAAGTCATTTATAATAATAAAGTCACTAAATTAACAGATGATATTAATATACACTTAGATAATCATGATGCCATTAAAGTAGATGGGATATTTTTAAGTATTGGTAGTGATCCATCATCTAATTTAGTAGATAAAAAGCATTTAAATAAATATGGATTTATTAAAGAAAATAAAATAGATAATATATTTGTAGCAGGTGATATTTTGGAAAAAGATGTAAGACAAATAACAACTGCGGTTAGCGATGGAACTTTTGCTGCTATAAATGTAATAGATTATTTAAAGAAAAAAGATTAAATGATGTTGCAAAACTATTACACTGTCAAATTTTTGTAAAAGTTTGACTCATAGAATTACCAATGCTAAAATGTAAGTGGAGGTAAAGATGAATATAAAAGAAATTTTTGAAATTTTAGATGGTGTAGATGAAAAAGAGTTGTTTGATAAGTTAATTGCCTTTATATTAGAAAAATTTTCCAAGATGGAAATTGAAGGAAGAACGTGTATAGCGGAAGAAAACGTATATATGGATAAACTAACTAAGTTGCAGAAAGATATTAATTTTTATAAAACTAAACTTGCTGAGTTTAAAGCAGACAATCGTAAATTAGATGTTAATATTATAGGATCTTTTGAAGAGAAAATTTCTGCTCTTGAAAAAGAAATGGTACATATAATTGAAAGAATTGAAAATGATTATGCAGAAGTTATTGGTATGAATTTAAAACAGAGTAGAATAAGAGCTTATAATATGGTGTTAGAAGCTATGCAAGAATATAAAGAACTTAAAGAAGAAATCAGTCCTATTTCTAAATGTCAGGAAGAAGGACACGACTTTTTGCCATGGGAGCTTTGCTATCGTTTGATAAGAGTTCCTGAGGATGAAATAAAAGAAATTGATAATTCAGTTACAATAATAAATTATTACGATGATGATCGTGGTGTTTATTATTGTCACCATCCAAGATATTGGGAAATAATGTGTCAAAGATGTGGATTAAAAATAAAATCAGACTATACTGGAAAAGATAATATACTTTCTAAACCTCTTGAAGATTACCAAACCTCAAGGAAAAGAAAGAAAGTTATTAATTAAAATAAGTATAAAGTTTTAATTTTATTATTAATAATGATTATTTTAAATCCTTATGAAATAAGGAAAATAGCAAAAAAAGTTTTAATATTTATATATATGAGAGTTTCGACTCTCTTTTTTTATAATACAAGTTTAAAATAAAGAAGGCTACTAATGAGTAAATTGGTTAGATTTATATTAAGGAGGTTAAAATTGAATATAAGTTGGATGAATTAAATGTTGCATTTCAGATTTAAATTAACATTTTTTATTTAAATTGACAAAATTTTAAATATATATATATAATATATGTTAATTAATTGAAAGGAGTCAAACGATGGAAAAATTGAATAAAAGTTATGTTGAGAAAATTTATTGGGGTATAATTGTTAGTGAACCTGTAATTGAAGAAGTAGTGGAAAGAGATCCAACAAAAATTGATAATGATGGTAAAATGCAAGGTTTTCGTTTCTTTGATAGAGAAGAGGTTATTGATGGAGAAAAAACTTATTATGGTGAAAGGACAAATGTTTCTAATTGGATTTTTTTTGGAGAAAGATTGAGTCTTGATCAAGTTAAAGTAAAATATGGGGATAATTCAGATTATAGAACTTTAATTAATAATATGGAAATTAATAGTATTAAGTATGTATGTCATACTTAAGATGGTTCTTTTTTGCGAATGGAAGAAGGAGATATGACTTTTAATGAATATGTTGCTCAAAAAAATTTAATATTAATTGGAATGCCAAGTGAGCCACCTTTAATTACGAAGGAAAGCTATGCTAGAGATGTTAAAGGTAATAGATAGAAAAGAATTGAAAGATGAAATTTTAAACTTATCTAGGTCTAGAATATAATTTAGTTGATGACTTTGCTGGTAAACTATATCGTAAAAAAGGATTAGTTACAGATGAACAAAAAGGAACAATCTTTATGGCATTAGAAACAGCAATAGAGATTGCTAAAAGTATAACAATTGATAAAATAACTATGCCAGATCCAGAGAGCAAGAGAATTTTGGGAAAGAAATAAAAATAAAATGGAATTACGCAAAATTTCATTTTATTATTGTATAATCAATTAATAAAATCTTTATATAAATAGGAAGGGTTAGACAAAACCAATATCAGTTGAGAAATGGGGCCATCTGTTTTTAAAATTATAACGAAATTAAAATAATAATATTGTTTAAAGCAGTTATAAGAAGGTTGTTATTCAATTTTCAAAGAAAATATGATATCATATTTATAATAGGAGTTAAGGGATGACAAAATCAATGTTTCTTTTGTTTGCTGTTAGTTATTATGTTGTTACAATGCTTATTATAGCAATTGTTTTATTTTTAATAAGTTCACGTAATAAAAAGCGTTTTGCAAGGCAAATAAATGAACTTGAAAGACAAAAAAATCTTGTAATTTCTGCCTCTATTTTAAGTGAATTAAATAAAGTAGAGTCTTTAGTTAATAATGAAGAATTAAAAAAACAATATGATAATTGGAAAGAGCGTTTTAATGAAATAAAAGATACTGATATACCAAAAATAACTGATTCAATTAATGAAGTTCAAACACATTATGATGATAAAGATTATCGTGCACTTAAAATTGCTTTAATTAAATCAGAAATGGATTTAAATTTTTTAAAAACGAAAGCAGATTTTTTACTTGATGAAATTAAAAAAATTACTTTAAGTGAAGAAAGAAATAGAGAAAAGATTACTAAGTTAAAGGCAGAATATCGAGATGTAATGAATGTTTATACTGACAATATAAATGATTTTGAAGTAGTAAAAACCCCTTTACAATTACAATTTGAGAATGCTGATAAACTTTTTGCTAGTTTTGAAATAGCAATGGAGAAAAACGAATATACTGAAGTTGGTAAAATAGTAAAAGCGATTGATAATATTGTTGCTAATTTGAAGGCTGTAACAAGTGAAACTAAAACAATATGTCAATTAGGACAAATTTTAATACCTAAAAAAATAGCGGATATTAAACAAATCTATGGTAGGATGAATAAAGATGGATATAATCTTGATTATTTAAAAATCGCATATAATATAGATGTAACGAAAAAGAAAGTAAAAAATATCTTTCAAAGATTAAATGTTCTTGATGTGGAGGATTCAGTTTTTGAACTTAAGACAATTCTTGATTATTTTGATTCATTATATAATGATTTTGAAAAGGAAAGAAATGCTCGAAAGTCTTTTGATGATTATTCTAGAAGCATTTTAATTAAATCTTCAAAACTTGAGAAAATTAATAATGAAATATATAAGAAAATGGGTGAAATTAAATATAATTATGATTTATCGGATGAAGAAGTTTCAGTTATTCCCGAGATAAGAGATGAATTAATTGATATTAAAACTTCCTATGATAGTAATATGGCACTCTTTAGAGAGGGTAAAACGGCTTTTTCAAAATTAAATTCTTTAATGGATGAAATAAATAATAAACTTATATATACAGAAGAAAAATTAAATATTACCATTAGAAATTTAAGTTCTTTTAAAGATGATGAATTAAGAGCTAAAGGGCAACTTGAGGAAATTAAGAAAATATTATTTCAAACAAAAGAAAAAGCCAATATATATAACCTTCCCGTTATTAGGGAAGAATATTATATTGAATTAAATGAAGCAATTGAAGCAATAAATGCGATGACTTTAGAGCTTGAAAAAAGACCAATGTCAATAAAAACATTAAATACTCGAGTAGATACTGCAAGGGATTTGGTTTTAAAAGTTTATAATACTATAAATGAGATGACAAAGACAGCTAAAATGGCAGAAATGGCTATTGTTTATGGTAACAGGTATCGAACGGTTAATAAAGAAGTTGATTATGGATTAACAAAAGCTGAAGCATCATTTTTAAAGGGAAGTTATAAGAGTAGTTTAAAGCAAGCGATTAGTTCTATTAATATAGTAGAGCCAGGCATATATAAAAAGTTGCTTAATGTAAGTAATAAGTAGGAGGAGATATGATATATCTAGACTATAGTTCTACAACCCCAGTTTCTTTAGAAGTTTTAGATGCAATGAACAAGACAACTAAAGATTTTATAGGTAATCCTAATTCTATTAATACTCTTGGTTTGAAATCTAAAAGTCTTCTTGATAGTGCAACTAAACAAATTGCAGAGATTTTTAATATTTTAGAAAATGAAATAACTTATACTTCATCAGCTACTGAAAGTAATAACATGGCTTTGATAGGAACAGCTATTTCAAATTATAAAAAAGGAAAACATATTATTGTATCTAAGCTTGAGCATCCTGGGATTTATGTAATATGTGATTATTTAAAATCAATTGGTTTTGAAATAAGTTATGTTAACAATAATGAAGAGGGATTGATTGATTTTAATCATTTAAAAAGCCTTATAAGAGAGGATACAATATTAGTTAGTGTTTGTTCTGTAAATAGTGAAATGGGTATAAGACAGCCTCTTAGAATAATAAGACAAATAATTAAAAAAGAAAATAGTAATACTGTTTTTCATAGTGATATGACTCAAGCAATTGGAAAGATAAATGTATCATTATATGATGTTGATTTAGCAACATTATCTTCGCATAAAATATATGGGCCTAAGGGTATTGCTATGTTATATAAAAATAATGCTATAAAGATAACACCAATTATATATGGTGCTGGTAAAACAAATATTTTGAAACCAGGTACTCCGGCTCTTCCTTTAATTGTAGGGTTTTCGAAAGCATTAAGGCTTTCTCAAGAAGAACTTGAAAAAAAGGAAAAATATATTAAACTATTAAATGAAAGTATTTGCAAAAAACTATCAACTTATGAAGGAGTATTAATAAATAAAACTAAATATTCTATTCCTCATATATTAAATATATCGGTTATGAACATTAAACCAGAGACTCTAATTCATGCTTTTGATTATGATGAAATATATTTATCAACATCAACAGCGTGTTCTTCTGAGGAAGTATCCCCAGCAGTAATGGCAATATATAATGATAGTTTAAGAGCAAAGCATACAATAAGAATAAGTTTATCTTCGCTTACAACTACAGAAGAAATTAATAAGTTTTTATTAAGTTTTGATAAAAATTATAATATGTTAAATAGTTTGGCAGGTTAATTAATGGAAAAAGTTATAATAATTAAATATGCAGAATTATCTACTAAAAATGATAATATAAATTTCTTTTTAAGAACTTTAAAAAATAATATTACAAATAAATTAGAAGGGTTAGATTTTAGTATAACGTATGATTATGGTAGGATGGTTATTGAAACTTCTTCTTTAGAGTTAGTATTAAATAGGTTGCAAGAAGTTTTTGGTATTCATGAAATATGTGTTGGTTATAAATTAAATGATAAAGATCTAGATATAATTAAAAATAAAATATTATTTTTAATTAAGGATAAAACTTTTGAAACTTTTAGAGTTACTGTTAAAAGAAGTGACAAAAAATATCCTGGTACTAGTGTTGAAATAGCAAAAGAAATTGGTGCTCATATTCTCAAAAATACTAATAATAAAAAAGTGTTAATGACTAATGTAGATTTAAATGTTTTTGTTGAAATTAGATTAAATGATGTTTTTGTTTATTTTAATGGAATTCCTGGTTTAGGAGGTTATCCGATATCTACTTTAGGAAAAGGATTATTAATGTTATCCGGAGGAATAGATTCTCCAGTAGCTGGTTATTTAGCTATTAAAAGAGGTGTTAAAATTGAAGCTATTTATTTTGACTCACCTCCTCATACAAGTCAAATGGCTTTTAATAAAGTAAAAGATTTGGCTCGAAAATTATCTCTATATAATGGAACTGTAAAAATCCATGTTATTAATTTTACTAAGATTCAAGAAGAAATATTAAAGAAAATACCTAAATATTATTTAATAACAATGATGCGTAGAGCTATGTATCAAATAAGTGCAATAGTTGCAAGTAAAATAAACGCTCATGTTATTATTAATGGTGAGTGTATAGGTCAAGTTGCTAGTCAAACTCTTAAAAGTATGAAAGTAATTAATGAGTGTATTAAAATACCAGTTATAAGACCTGTTTGTACTTATGATAAACTAGAAATTATTGCTTTGGCTAAAAAGATAGATACTTATAATATAAGTATTAGACCATATGCTGATTGTTGTACTATCTTTGTACCAGAACATCCCGTTATTCATCCTGATTTAAAATTAGTGCATGAGTATGAGAAATTAGTTGATTTTAAGGCTCTTTTTTATGAAGCTATTAAAACAAGAAAAATATTTGAAATAAGTGAAAATGATAAAAATGATTTTCAAGGTATATTATAAACTTTAAACAATATTTTAGTTCTTTTTATGCATTTTATTATATAATCTGATATAATATTTTTGAGGTGAAGAAAATGAAAATATTATGTGTTAATGCCGGTAGTTCATCACTTAAATTTCAAGTATATGAAATGCCAGAGAAAAAAGTATTAATTAGTGGTTATATTGAAAAGATTAATCAAAAAGACTGTTTTTGGAATACTAAAATTAATGGTGAAAAAATACGAGGAGAAAAGTATTTAAAAAATCATACCGAAGCTGTTGATGTTCTTATCGAAGAATTAATTAAATATAAAGTTGTTGAATCCTTAGATGAAATAAAAGGTGTAGGACATAGAGTTCTTCATGGGGGGGAGAAGTATAGTGATTCAGTATTAATAACGGATGAAGTTGTTAAAGATATTGAAAATTTAACAAAACTAGGACCACTTCACCATCCTGGTAATTTAGCAGGTATTAAAGCGATGAGAAAAGCTTTACCAAATACTGTTCAAGCTGCAGTTTTTGATACCGCTTTTCATCAAACGATGCCAAAAGAAAATTATATATATCCAGTTCCTTATGAATGGTATACAAAATATGGAGTAAGAAAATATGGTTTTCATGGGACCAGTCATAAATATATAACAAGAGAAATGCAATCAAGACTTGGGAAAGAAGATGTTAATTTAATTATTTGTCATGTTGGTTCAGGAGCATCAATTTCATGTGTTAAAGCAGGAAAATGCTTTGATACAACTATGGGTCTTACTCCACTTGATGGGCTTATGATGGGGACTAGAAGTGGTTCTATTGATCCTTCAATATTAAAATATGTTATGGATGAAACGGGCATGGATATTCATCAGATAACTGATAAACTTAATAAAGAAAGTGGTTTTGTAGGAATAACAGGAGTTTCTGATTGTCGTGATGTTGAAAAACTTGCAAGTGATGATAATGAAAACGCTATTTTGGCCATCGAAATGTATACTGATAGAATTGTTAAATATATTGGGGAATATTATTTAAAGTTAGAAGGAAATGTTGATTCAATTGTATTTACTGCTGGGGTACTTGAAAATGGTGCCATGATGAGAAGAATAATTATTGAAAAACTTAAACCTTTAGGAGTAATTTTATATGATGATATGAATGAAAAAATAGCTAGCTGGAAAGATACACTAGAAGGTATTATAACTGGAGCTGATTCTAAAATTCCTGTAATGGTTCTTCCAACAAATGAGGAGTTATTAATTGCTGAAGAAACTGTTAAAGTTAAAAACAATTTGGAATAGGAGAGGATTAAAATTAATAGAGATATTTATAAACAAATATATAAATTAATAAAAAAATATGATGAAATAGTGATAGCGCGTCATATTGGACCAGATCCTGATGCTATTGGTAGCCAAATTGCACTAAGGGAAAGTATTAAATTAACATTTCCCGATAAGAAAGTATATGCTATTGGTGCCGGAGTTAATAAATTTAAATATTTAGGGTATCTTGATAAGCTTGACTATAATAGTTTAACTAATGCTTTATTAATAGTCTTGGATGTTCCAAATTATTCTCGTGTAGATGGAATTGAAGGACTTATGTATAATGATATTATTAAAATAGATCATCATCCTAAAGAGGATATTATTGGTACAGTTGATTTTACATCTAGTGACTATTCATCAACTTGTGAGATGGTGGCAAATCTTTTATATTCTACAAGACTTGCTATTAATAAAGAAATAGCCACTAAGTTATTTTTAGGTATTGTATCAGACAGTGAAAGATTTTTGTTTAAAAATACAAGTGTTGGTACACTAGAAATGTCGTTAAGATTAATTAAGGATTTTGATTTGGATTTCACTAATTTATATAATAATTTATATGAAAAGGGTTTTAATGATTGTAAGTTTGAAGCTTATATAATAGAAAATTTAATTATTACTAAAAATTCATTTGCTTATATTATATTTGATAATAAAAAAGTAGAAGAATTTGATACAGATATTACCAAGGCATCAACTATTATAAATAATTTTAATTTTATTAAAGATTTTATAGTATGGTGTTTTGTTACTTTTGATGAGAAAAATGAAATATTTAAAATTAATATAAGAAGTAGAGGCCCTGTAATAAATGAAATAGCAGGTAAATATAATGGTGGGGGACATGATTTTGCTTCAGGGGCTAGAATAACTAAAAAAGAAGATGTTGATAAATTATTAAAAGAACTTGATAATGAATGTAAAAAGTATTTAGCTAAAGGGGAAAAATGAAAAAAGTTACCCAAATAAGATTTATAGGGGGTAACAAATATGAGCTTTTTATAGAAAATATTAAATATATTTTTTATGCAGATACTTTAGTTAAAAACAATTTGTTAAAACCAAGAGACCTTTCGGAAACAGAAATTATAGAAATCGTAGATTATAATAATTATCTTTTAGGGTATGAAAAAGCTTTGAAGTTTATATCATATAAGAAAAGGACTGAAAAAGAAGTTAAAGAAAAGCTTAAATCACTTGGTATAAGCGAAAAGATTAGTAATAAAACAATTCTTAAATTAAAAGAAAATAATTATTTAAATAAGGATGATTATTTAAAAAGTTTTATTAATGATAGAGTAAAACTCTCTTTAAAAGGACCATATAAAATTAAAAATGAGCTTTTAACATTAGGTTTTAATGAAAATGAGATAAACAAATATTTAAATAATATTAATAATGAAGTATGGATAAATAAAATAAATGAAATTATTAATAAAAGAATAAAAAGTAATCGAAGTCTTTCAAAAAAAATGTTTTTATATCAATTAAGTAACTATTTGTTTAATGAAGGCTATGATAAAAATATCTATGATAGTATAGTTAGTAAAATTCATGTAGATGAAAGTGAAATTTATCAAAATGAATATAATAAATTATTTAAAAAATATAAAAATAAGTATCCTAAAGAAATACTTGATATTAAAATAAAAGACAAACTTATTAAATTAGGTTTTGACATATAAAAACGGATTATAATTTAATCCGTTTTTTCTGTTGTAGCATTTAGTATTGTGTTAGAAATGTAATTTGAATATTGTTTAGCAAGTACAGAATCTTCAATCTTCATTTTACTTTTTTTACGATAATATTGTAATGCTTTTGTATGAAGAGCCTGATCTTTTTCTAATGCTTCTTTTCCAAGCGTTGCAATAATACTTTCTTTTACATCCTTTAATGCTGGTTTTTCATAAGACTTTCCACGATATACAATATGATAACCAATTTCAGTTTTAACAACACCATCATATAGACTATTATCTTTTAGTTTAAACACTTCATCGGTTAATTTTTGATATTTAGTACCTAAAGAGTTTTTATTTATCTTACCTAAAGAACCACCTTTGCTTTTAGTTGCATCATCTTGGGATTTTTCTTTTGCTAATTTTTCAAATGTAGCTAAAATATCTTTTTTCTCATCTTTAATTTCTTTTAAAATATCTTTTGCATCATTTAGTGCTTTATCCTCAGCTTTAGTTTTTTCTTCTTTTGACATTTTATCGGTTACTTTTGGAACAATTAATATATGTTTTACATCAATATCTTCAGAAACATTATTTTTATAATACTGTTCAATTTGTTTATCAGTAACATTTTCTTTAGCATATTCATTAGCAGCATGATTTTGAAGATAATTTAAATATACTGATTCCTTATATTCTTCAACGCTGGCCATTCTTGTGTAGTAATATAATGCTTGTATAAGTTTATCTTCATCAGGATAACTTTCTTTTAATTTTTCAACCTCTGTTTCAGCAAGCTTTTTAGCCTCGTCAATATATTTAGGAAATGCTCTTTCAAAAATTTTAACATCAACCATTGTAATTAGAGTAGAAAGTGCATAAGTATTTTTCATCTTTTCATATAAGTCATCAACACTTATGGGTTTTTCTTTACCGAAAGATACGACGATATCTTTTCCGTTTGATAATTTTGGAACTTTACCACATCCTGTTAATAATACTATAACAAGTAATAAACATAATACTTTTTTCATAAATTTATACCTCCCATAAAAGTTATTATAACAATAACTATGCTAAAATACAATTATTTTCTATGAAAAAAGCGACTTTTCACATTTTTTATAATTATGCAAATAAAACATATAATATTATTTAATATTAATTATTATCGTCTTAAATGTTTTGTCTATAAAATTTATATAATTTTAACATATGAAAATTCTTAATTTATTGGTGTTATATCAATATTACTATTTAATGAAGTAAGAATATTTTTAAATTCTTCATAAATAGCTCTATAATTTTTATTATAGGTTTCATTCATTTTATCAAAAGGGATTACTTTAAAGGCGTCTGAACCAAAAATATTACCATTATTATATGTATAAATGAGATCTCCTCTGAGATTTTCTACTTTGATAGTAAAAGTCTTATCTTTGTTGGTAGTTTTAACTATATCCATTCCTGCAAGAACTCCAACAATACCCTTATTGTTTAAATAGGTTAATACTCCTTGATTAGATATAAAATTACCCAAAGAGTAAAAGACTACTGTTTTACCTTCATTAATAATATCAAATGGCTGAAGACAGTGGGAATAGGTACCAAGTATAATATCAACACCAAGCTCTGATAAATGCATTGCAAGCTGTTTATTATAGTTAGATGGAACCGTTGAATATTCCGGCGAATTTTTATGCCAATGCATTGCAACAATTAAAACATCAACCTTTTTTTTAAGCTCAATTATTTCTTGATCTGATATTTCTTCAGAATAAGTATCAATTAAATACTCTTGGCCTTTTATAAAGCCATCTAATCCATTTAAAGTAGTAGTATAATTTAAAAAGCCATAAGTTATACCATTTATAGTATTTACATTATATTTATTTTCTCTTGTTTCCTCTATATTTAAACCATCAAAGACAACATTTTTTGATTCCCAATATTTATATGCATTAGTTACACAATCTTTTGTTTTTGTTTTACAATCAGCACTATGATTTGATGCTAAAGATACCATATTAAAACCAATATCAACCATAGCATCGCCAAACTCAGATGGACTATTGAAGTGGGGATAACAATGATATCCTTTTACATTCCATTGGTTTTCATTTGGAAAAATATCAGGTTGTTTTCCTCCGAAGATAGTTTCTTGGTTATAATAAGCAATATCATATTTATTAACTATATCTTTTATCATTTCTACTTGAGGTGCAAAATTAAAAGTATCAGTTTTTTTATTATAAGCATCAATATAAACAGAATTATGAAGCAAGGCATCTCCAGTTGCTACTAAAGAAATTTTTTCTACTTTAGGCCAAACTTCTTTGGGAATTTTAGGTTTATCATTTTTAATGCTATTATTTTCTTTCATAAAAAACTCCTTTATAAAATTAATGCTTTTAGGATTATTTTTAAGGAAAATAAATCCATATATTAAAGTAATTCCAATAATTAAAAGAGCTAGAGTAAACTTAACTTTCTTTTTCAATCGCCTTTTTTTCATTAATTACTCCAATAATACGATTATAGACATCTTCAACTTTTCTATGTGGTCTTTGTCTTACATTTGGTAGCAAATGTAGGTGAATATGTTTAATAGCTTGCGCATCGCCATAATTAATATCATAACTCATCGAAGACTCATTAGTGGCCTTTTCTAAAATAGGGGTTAACTCTTTAGCTATTTTATACATATAAAGAAATGTATTATCATCAACAGTAAATATATTTTCAATATGCTTTTTTGGAACAATAAGAGTATGTCCATCACAAATAGGATTAATATCCATAAAAGCAATTACGATATCATCTTCATAAACTATTTTAGATGGAATTTGTTTGTTGATAATCTTACAAAAAACACAATTATCCATATTATAATTCCTTTCGTATATATTTTATCATATTTATTTCAACTATTAAACCATAATGAATCTAGATCAACATTATCGCTATTTGGAAGCGGATTTGGCAAATCAAATTTTAATAAAGAGGGACATTTAAAGGCATTTCCAAAACATATAGCATGACCAGCTTTAACTACCTTCATTTTTTCAATAATTTCCTCATTAACATCCGGAATAGCTTTAGCAATATAGTTAATATCAACAGGGTGAGTCATTTTAAAAAATAGAAAATTAGAGCATTGACTTAAACATGTTTCTGAAAGTTCGCTAGGTCTTTGAGATATTAAAGTTAAAATATTACCATATTTTCTTCCTTCTTTAGTTATTCTTTCAAAAATATTATAACCAAGAATTGCATTATCGGTATCATGCTCTTCACTTTGAACATAACGGTGTGCTTCTTCAAGAATGATATTAATAGGAAATGAAGCTCTTTGTGTAGCACTTTTTAAATAATTAAAAAACAATTTAGAATATATTTTAACAATAACTCTAGCAAAACGATCATCTAATTCACTAATATTAAAGTTTATAATTTGGGCGACAGAACCATCTGATTTAAGAAACAAATTTTTAATATAAGTTTCTCTATCGATATAGTAGTTTTCATCGTTTTCTTTCAAAAAGAAAGATTTACTATCGCTATTAAGTAATGAATTTAAACGCACTTTTAAAATATTAAAGTCATCATATATTTTATCACTTTTCCAAACTCCTTCGGATATTAGAGCAAAATCAAGAGCATCAGCAAAATCATTTAATGAGTAAGAAAAAGTCCCATCAGGAATAGTTGTATATACCTCTTCAGTAGAAAATTGTTCTAAAAAATTAACTATTTCTTCAATAGCATTAATTTTATTATTACTATCAATCAACAAGCATTGTCTTACTGTTCTATTATAACCAGGTTGGCTAATTATACTTTCTAAATTTAAATCTTTAGTTTTAAATTTTGTTAGTGCTGAAATAAATAGATCTCTTATTTGTGATGCTTGTCTTCCACTTAATATAATATCTAATAGTGCTTGAGCAATAATGCTATTTTTATATACTATAACTTCTTCTTCTTTTCTTTTAAATAGACTAACATTTCTTAAAGTTTTTTCTAATATTGAAATTTGAATAGGTTTAGTAACATTTAATAATAAAGCATAGTCATCAATATCTAAAAGCCATGGAGGAAGGTAAATAATTTCTTTATTAGATGAAAGATTCGAAGAATATATTTTATATCCTTTATTTGGTATTTCATTTAAATAAGAAAAGGCTTCGGTATATTCGCCATAAGTGTCAAAAAGTGCAATATGGATATTATTTGATAAATTATTAATGTTAAGTAAATTTTGCATTATTCGAGCAAAAGCACAAGATTTACCTGAACCTGTGGAACCAAATATTGCAAAATGATTCCCAAATAAAGCCGATAATTTAGCTTTAATAGGAACATTATCATAAAAAGGAAGTTTAGCTATCTCAAGCTTTTTAACATTTTTAAAAGTTAATAATTCTCCGATAAAAGAGGGGTCAATTAAATCGACAGTAGATTTTAAAGCGGGCTTTTTAATAATACCAAATTCAAATTCATTATTATTATATTCTCCAAGTAAATTTATAATAGCATTAAAAGAATCTATAGATATTATTTCCCCAATATAGACCTTGTTTTCATCTTTAATAACGACATACAAATTAAGAAAACTCTTATTTACTGAAGGATCTACAGATAATTTTAAATATAATTTATTGTCAATAATTTTTTCTATTTTTCCTAGCATACTTAGCACCCTTTATTATATCAATTTTAACACAAATTATTATTTAATACTATAATAAATAATTTAAAAAGGTCGTCAACAAATAATGGTTGACAGCAGATAAAGAAAAGTGTTATAATTATTTTAGTCAAAGGAGGATAGTATATGGCAGTTAAATTAAGATTAAAGAGAATCGGCGGAAGACAAAAACCATTTTATAGAATTGTCGCAGCTGATTCAAGAAGTCCAAGAGATGGTAAATTCATTGAAATGATTGGAACTTATAATCCTGTTAAAGGAAAAGATGAAATTAATATTGATGAAGAAAAAGCATTAAAATGGTTAAATAATGGAGCTGAAGTTACTGATACTGTAAGAAATATATTTTCAAGAAAAGGTATTATGGAAAAATATGCTAATAGTAAAACAAAAGCTTCAAAAAAAGAAGTAAAGAAGGATTAGGTTAATATGAATATTATAGAATATACAGAATTTCTTGTAAAAAGTCTTGTTAAAAATCCTGATATGGTAAAAGTTCAAATTTTTGAAAGTGAAGGGGAAGACCCAATTATAGAGATTATAGTTCATAATGATGATATGGGAGCAATAATTGGTAAAGGGGGAAGAAACGCAACAGCCCTTAAAACAATTATTCAAGCATTTGCTTTTGTAAATAAAATGTCTAAAGTAAAGATAAATATTGATTCATTCTAAGTGGTGTTAACATCGCTTTTTTATTTCAAAAAAAAACTAGGTTTCCTAGTTCATATTTTTAATTTTTTGTGCTAATCTTGATTTATTTCTATTAGCGGTATTCTTTTTAATTAAGCCTTTACCAACTGCATTGTCACATTTGCTCTGAAATGTTAAGAATAATTCTTCAGCTTTCTTTTTGTCACCAGTAGCAATAGTTTTTTCAATATTTTTAATAAGATTTTTTACTCTTGCTTTAGGTTCACGGTTAAAAATAGTTTTTTTAGCTGTAACTTTAACCGCTTTTTTTGAACTTTTAATATTAGGCATACTATCTCCCTTCTTTTAATACGTCTTTATTTTAACAAATTGTTAAACAATAATCAATAATCAAACACTTTATTTATTTTATAATATTATGTATAATACTAATTGATTGGTGGTAAAGATGGATAAATCACATATTAGGAATTTTTCAATAATAGCTCATATTGATCATGGTAAAAGTACTCTTGCTGATCGAATTTTAGAAACAAGTGCATCATTTCCTAAAAGATTAATTAAAAAGCAAACTTTAGATAGTATGGATCTTGAACAAGAAAGAGGAATTACTATTAAGCTTAATGCTGTGAAGTTAGATTATAAATATAATGGTGAAGATTATATTTTAAATCTAATAGATACTCCTGGACATGTTGATTTTTCATATGAAGTTTCAAGAAGTTTAGCAGCTTGTGAAGGGGCAATTTTAATTGTGGATGCATCTCAAGGTATTGAAGCCCAGACATTAGCTAATTTATATCTTGCTATGGAACATGATTTAACCATTATTCCGGTTATTAATAAAATAGATTTGCCTAATGCTGATATTCCTAAGGTAAAAAAAGAGCTTATTAAAACTTTGGGTTTTAAAGAAGAAGAAATTATTTTAGTAAGTGGTAAAACAGGCGAGGGGGTTAAGGAACTTTTAGATGAAGTTGTAGTTAGAATAAAGCCGCCTTTAGCGGATGATAATAAACCTTTAAAAGCTTTAATATTTGATAGTTATTTTGATTCTTATCGAGGAGTTGTTTTACTTGTTAAAGTAGTTGAAGGTAAAATTAAAATAAAAGATAAAATTAAAATGATGGCTAAAGGTTCTGTTTTTGAGGTTACTGAGGTTGGGGTTAATCAGCTAGATAACACTCCAATACCAGTTTTATCAAGCGGAATGGTTGGATATGTTTGTGCTGCTATTAAAGATATATCAAAAGTTTCTGTAGGTGATACTATAACTTTGGAAAATAATAGTGCCAAAGAACCTATAAAAGGATATAAACCTATGAAACCAATGGTCTTTTCGGGGATATTTCCAACGGAGGCAAATAAATATGATGAATTAAAGGATGCTATGGAAAAGCTAAAACTTAATGATGCATCTTTAACAATTGAGCCAGAAGTATCAACTGCTCTAGGATTTGGTTTTAGAACGGGTTTTTTGGGACTTTTACATATGGATGTCATCTTGACAAGATTAGAAAGAGAATTTAATTTAAATACTATTGCAACTAGTCCTTCGGTTATTTATAAAGTATATCTTACAAATGGTACAATGGAAGAAATAGATAGTCCTAATAAAATGCCTGATAAGTCACATATTAATTATATTGAAGAACCATATATTTATACTAATATAATAGCACCAAATGAATATATTGGACCTATTATGGAACTTTGCCAAGATAAAAGAGGTATATATAAAACAACAGAATATATTGATGAGACAAGAGTTAATATTCATTATGAAATACCTCTTGGAGAAATCGTATATGATTTTTATGATCGATTAAAAAGTAGTACCAAGGGTTATGCTTCTTTTGATTACGAAATATCACAATATAATAAATCTGATTTAGTAAAAATGGATATTTTATTAAATGGTGAAATAGTAGATGCATTATCAGTAATCGTTCATAAGGACTTTGCTTATTCAAAAGGAAGAGTTATAACCGAAAAATTACGTAAGTTAATACCAAGACAAATGTTTCAAGTGCCAATTCAAGCTAGTATTGGAAGCAAAGTTATAGCCAGAGAAACTATTCCTGCGATGAGAAAAAATGTTTTGGCTAAGTGTTATGGTGGCGATGTATCAAGAAAAAGAAAATTATTAGAAAAACAAAAAGAAGGTAAAAAAAGAATGAAAATGGTAGGTTCGGTTGAAGTTCCTCAGGAGGCATTCTTAGCTGTTTTATCTAGTGAGGAGTAGTATGTGAGAAGTAAAGCCCAAGAAGAAGAAATTACAAAAAAAATACTTAAATTAAGTATTATATTTGTTGAAGAAAATCTTTCTGATAAAGAGTTATCAAAACAAACAGGTATTCCTACATCAAGTGTTGGAAGATATTTAACATGTAAATTAGCTAAAGAAGTATTGGGAGAAAAAACTTTTGCATATATAAAACAAAAACGTCAAGAAAATAAATTAAAAGGCAGATCTAAAGGTGGTCAGACTTTTGCAAAAAACAATCATTATATTAAAGATGAATTTGGTAAGTTTATAGGTAGTTATAAAGATGAGTAATCTTTCTTCGATATATATACATGTTCCTTTTTGCACTAAAATATGCTCGTATTGTGATTTTTGTAAAGTTTTATATGATGAGAAGTGGCTTAGGAAATATTTAACTTCATTAGAAAAAGAAATTAATTTAAGATATAAGAGTAATAAAATAAAAACGATTTATATTGGCGGTGGAACACCAAGTTGTTTTGATAATGCTTTTTTTGAACAACTTCTTAAAATAGTTGCTACTTTTAATAAGGGAAAAGATATTGAATATACAATTGAGTTTAATCCTGAAGATATTAATGAAAATAAAATAAAGCTTCTTAAAAAGTATGGTGTAAACAGAATTAGTATTGGAATCCAAACCTTTAATAAAACCCTTTTAGCAATTTTAAATAGAAATAGTGACTATGAAGATATAAAGAAGAAAATAAAATTATTAAAAGATAATAATATTAATAATATTAATATCGATTTAATGTATGCAATTAGTAATCAATGCTTATCAGATTTAAAAGATGATTTAGAAAAAATTATTTCTTTGGATATAAGACATATTAGTACTTATAGTTTAATATTAGAAAAAGGAACGGTTTTGTATAATAAGAAAATGCCTTTAATTAGTGAAGAAACAGATGCGAAAATGTATAATACGATAGTTAATTTTTTAAAAACACATGGTTTTTGTCATTATGAAATATCTAACTTTGCTAAAAAGGGCTATGAATCAAAACATAATTTAACTTATTGGAATAATAATGAATATTATGGTTTTGGACCCGGTGCTAGTGGATATATAAATAATGTTAGATATACTAACACGAGAAATTTAAATAAATATTTTAATGGAAATTATTTTTTTGATAAAGAAATCCTTACTAAAAAAGATGTTATGAATTATGAAATAATTTTAGGATTAAGAAAAATAAAGGGAATAAATGTAAAAGATTTTTATGCTAAATATAAAGTTAATATTTTTGATGAATATAATATTGAGCCTTTAATAAAAGATAAATCCTTAATATTTGAGAAGGATAATATTTACATAAACCCAGATAAACTATATATTATGAATGAAATATTAATTAAATTAATATAAATTTATGTTAAAATAAAGGTAGGTGATTGATATGAACGTTATAATTAGCGCTGGTGGAACAGGTGGCCATATATATCCAGCTGTTGCCATAATAAATAAATTGAAAGAAAAAGAAAAAGATTTGAATGTTTTATATATTGGTACTCATAATCGAATGGAAAAAGATATAATTCCTTCACTTGACATTAAATATGAAGCTTTGGAAATATATGGTTTTAGTAAAAAGAAAATATTTAGAAATATAAAAAATATCTTTTTAGTTATAAAGGCTTATAATAAATGTAAAAAGATAATAAAAGAATTTATGCCTGATGTTGTAATTGGTGCTGGTGGTTATGTTACAATGCCAGTTATTCTTGCAGCAAATAAACTAGGTATAAAAACCTGTATTCATGAACAAAATAGTATTCCAGGTAAAACTAATAAATGGTTAGGAATGGTAGATCTTGCATGTATTTCTTATGAAAACAGTAGAAAATATCTTAAAGCTAAGAAAATTGTTTATACAGGAAATCCTTGTGGTGAAAATGCGATTAATGCTAAAAAAATAGCCAAGGAAACATTAGGATTTAAGAAAAACAAAAAACTAATTTTAATAGTTTCAGGTTCTCTTGGAAGCACAACTTTAAATGATAAATTTAAAAATTTTTTACATCTTATTGATGAGACTGATAATTTTGAAGTTTTATATATAACAGGAAAAGATTACTATAAAGAGTTCATTAAAAATAATAAATTTTCTAAAAGTGTAAAATGTGTTCCTTATTTAGATAATTTATCTGGTTTTATGAAAAACGTTGATTTAGTTATTTCTAGAGCAGGAGCAGGAATAATATCGGAGCTTCTTGCTTTAGAGATCCCTTCGATAATGATTCCATCACCTTATGTTGCTAATAATCATCAGTATTATAATGCTCTTGATTTAAAAGAAAAGGGCGTTGCTATTTTAATTGAAGAAAAAGATTTTGATGCAAACTTAGTTTATCTTGAAGTAAAGGAATTACTAGATAATAATACTACTTATATTAGAATGAAAACTAATTTAAAAAGTCTTGATTTAAAGAATGCTTCTGTAGCAATATATGAAGAAATAAAGGAGTTAATAAACAATGAATGAGTTTGGTAAAGTATTAGAAAATGTTAGTTTAAAAGACTATAGTACATTTAAAATAGGAGGAATAACTAAGTATTTAGTTAAACCTTATAGTGAAGAAAAACTTTCCAAATTAATTAAATATTTAAACAAGAATAAAACAAAATATTATATTATTGGTAACGGTTCTGGTTTAATAATTGATGATAACTTTTTTAATGGAGTAATTATTAAACTTGATTATTTTAAAGATATTAAGTATCAAGATAATTTAGTAACTGTAGGATCTGGAGTAATACTTTCTAATTTTGTTAATGATAATTTTAAATATGGCTATACAAACTTAGCTTTCTTAAGTATGATTCCTGGAACGATAGGAGGAGCTGTAGTAGTTAATGCAGGTTGTTATGGTGATGAGATAATAAATTATGTAAAGAAGGTTAAAGTGCTTGATAAAGCAGGAAATATTAAGATTCTAGATAAAAATGAAATATCTTATGGTTATAGATACACAACATTAAAAGATAAATATATCGTTTTAGAAACAACTTTTATTTTAAAAAAAGGAGATGTTTTAAAAACAAAAGAATGGTTAAAAGAGCAAAACAATAAACGAATTAATGCTCAGCCTCTTGATAAATTTAGTGTAGGAAGTATTTTTAGAAATCCTGAAGAACATCCTGCATGGGTTCTAATAGATAAAATCGGTATGAGAGGAAAAACTGTAGGAGGAGCATTAGTATCTTCTAAACACGCCAACTTTATTGTCAATGAAAAAGATGCTTCCTTTAAAGATGTTATTGAGTTAATTAATATAATTAAAAAGAAAGTCAAGGATAAGTATGAAATATCTTTAGTGGTTGAACCTACCATATTAAGATGGGATGAGCTATGAATAAAAAAAGACGTAAAAAAAGAAAATTTAGATTTAAAGCATTATTCACTTTGTTATTAATTATATATATATTTACTGCTTTAATTTTATATTTATTTAAAATGCCTATAAAAAGTATTACAATAAAAGGAAATAATTTACTTACTGAAAATGATATTATAATGGCATCTAAAATAGATAGTAAATCTTCTTTTATTAAGACCACTGGTTATTCAATAAAAAAGAAAATTAAATCATTAGATTTAATTGATACTGTAAAAATAAGTAAAAAGTTATTTGGTAAAGTAATAATTGATGTAACAGAATATCGAATATTGTTTTTTAATAATAATACTAATAAAACGGTATTATCTTCAGGAAAAGAAATAAAGGGTTTGGAACAATATGTTGGTTATCCAATTTTAATTAATGATGTTCCAAAAGAAAGTTATAAGAACCTTATTAAAGGTTTATGTGATGTTGATGATGATGTTTTAAAGATGATTAGTGAGATCGAATATAGTCCAAATATTTATAATGAGCTAGTTGTCGATGATGAAAGATTTATATTAAAAACCAATGATGGTAATAAAATCGTTATTAATAATGTTAATATGTATAAATTAAATAAATATAAACAAATATATTTCGGATTATCAGAAAAGGGTATTTTATATTTAGATAGTACCGACGATAATTTTATTTTTGAAAAGTATAATTAAAGGTTAAAAATGAATATTAATTATAATAATATAATGAAAAAGACTATAGATCAATTGAATGGAAAAAAGATATAATTTACTTTTGCATTCTTGTTGTGCTCCTTGTTCAACAGAGGTAATAGCAAGATTAACAAAGTATTTTAATATTACTGTTTTTTATTATAATCCTAATATAGAACCTAAAGAAGAATATTTTAAAAGGAAAAAGGAACAAATTAGATTTATTGAAGAATACAGTGCTATTAATAAATTAGATTTCTTAGATTGTGATTATGATAATAATGAGTATGAAAAAAGTGTTAAAGGTTTTGAACATGAAAAAGAAGGAGGCAAAAGGTGTCATATATGTTATGGATTAAGACTTGAAAAAACAGCTATAGTTGGAAAAGAAAAAGCTTTTGATTATTTTACTACAACTTTAACTGTGAGTCCTTATAAAGATTCTAATTTAATTAATAAAATTGGTAAAGAATTAGAGAACAAGTATAATATTAAATATTTGAATAGTGATTTTAAAAAAGAAGATGGTTATAAAAAGTCAATAGAGTATTCTAAAAAATATAATTTGTATAGACAAGATTATTGTGGTTGTCAATATAGTAAAAATAAAGATATAAAAGAATAATTAATATAAAAGCTTTGATTATAAAAAAAGTTTGTATAAAGGAGATATTTAATTGAGAACAAGATTTTTTGAAGTAGCTAAAGGTTTTGAAGATAAAAATATTAATCTTCCAAGAAGAACAACAAAACATGCTGCAGGCTATGACCTTGAGGCCGCTGAAGATGTTATTATTAAACCATTTCATAAAGTAGGAAAGCCAACCCTTGTACCAACAGGAATAAAAGTGTTTTTACAAGAAGATGAACTACTACTTTTATGTAATCGTAGTAGCAATCCAACGAAAAGAGGCTTAGTTATGATTAATGGTATTGGTATTATTGATGCCGACTATTATGGTAATCCAACTAATGATGGCGCTATGAGTTATAATTTTATTAATATTAAAGATGAAGATATTCTAATAAAAAAAGGAGAACGTATAGGCCAGGCGATTTTTCAAAAATATTTGATAACAGATGATGATAATGCTGAAGGAGAACGTCTAGGTGGCTTTGGATCTACAGACAAATAAAAATATTAGCAATTCTAATATTTTTTTTGTTCTTGAACGCTTTTTGTTTCTAGGGCAACTAAGTAAGTGGTCCATATAGCTAATAGTACTTTTCTTTTGTTATTAAACAAATCAAACATATCACTATTATTAGTATCTTTCATATTAATATGGTTCGGTTCTTTTTTGGCTATCATATTATACATATAATCGTGACATCCAAGAGGATAAACATAAACTAAAAATTTACTTAAATCACTTTGCTTTGGAAGTTTCTCAAAAGGAAGGTTTTTCAAAGAAAATAAATATCTTCTGAAAGATAACCATTTATAATATATATCGGTATATTTTTTAGATCTTCTAGGAATAAAAGAACAAATAATAATTGCAATAAAACTTGGTAATAACCATAATACTTTATGGCTAAAGTTGTAATAAAAAGCAATAAATATAACACCAATAAGAAGATATATAAAACTAAAAAGAATTTCTCTTTTATTTTTATCAAAAATGTTTTTTAAAGTTAAATCATGAAGCGCTTTATCATGCCATATATAATAATGGGTTGTTAACTTTTGACATTTTGTTTTGTCCGATTTTATTTTATTTAAACTATTAATTGATATAACATTATCTTTTCCAAGAATTTTAACAATTTCATCTCGTAGAGTTATTTCTTTTTCTGTTAATTTGTCTTTTAAATTGTTATCATTAACAGCAATCGTTATATCTTCTTTTTTGCTACCAAGTTCTAATCCTTTATTTATTAACAGTCCTTTTTTATTTATAATACTTAAAATTGTAGCTAAAATGCTTTTAACAGAAATCTTTTTTGTAAAAAGAAATTCTACTTCTTCGGGAGTAGCTTCTTCTGGAATATCCTTCAAAAGAGGTTCTTTTAACTCTTTTCTATATTCTGAAAAATATATTACAAACCAATATATAATAATAACACTATTAATAGCACAAAATAAACTAAACATGCAACAAAATAAGTTATCATCATTTACAAATGTTATAATTTTATCAATTAAGGTAATTGAAAAATTTTGCGCCTTCGTGATTATATTATTTATTTCTTTCATATAATTTAATATCATATATACATCCTTATTATAGAATATATCACAACTTGTTTTCTTTTGCTAGTATTTACTTTTTTATTAATAATTAATATAATAGGGATGTGGTTATATGAAAAAAGTTGTTGTTGGAATGAGCGGTGGAGTAGATAGTGCCGTTGCTGCATATCTATTAATAAAAGAAGGCTATGATGTTATAGCTTTATTTATGCGTAATTGGGATAGTAATATCAATAATGACATTTTAGGTAACCCAAATGATTTTGATGACATATGTCCCCAAGAAAAAGATTATAATGATGCTAAAAAAGTTTGTGAAGATTTAAATATTCCTTTGTATCGAGTAGATTTTATTAAAGAATATTGGGATTATGTTTTCACTTATTTTTTAGAGGAACTTAAAAAAGGAAGAACCCCTAATCCTGATATGTTATGTAATAAATATATTAAATTTGATTTATTTCTTAAAGAAGCAAAAAAATTAGGAGCAGATTTTGTTGCTACAGGTCATTATGCAAAAAGTAAAAATGGAAGATTATTTAAAGCAAAAGATGTTAATAAAGACCAAACTTACTTTTTAGCAGATGTTAATAAGGGAAGTTTTGATAATGTCTTATTTCCTTTAGGAGATTATACTAAAAAAGAAGTTAGAAAGATTGCAAAAGAAGCTAAGATAACTGTATCTGATAAAAAAGATTCTACCGGTATTTGCTTTATTGGAGAAAGAAATTATCAAGAATTTATTAAAAATTATTTAAAACCAAATCCTGGTGATATAGTAGATGTAGAAACTAAAAAAGTTATTGGTAAACATAATGGTTTAATGAATTATACAATAGGTCAAAGAAGAAATGTAGGTCTATCAGGTAATAAGGAAAGACATTATGTTTGTGGTAAGGACATCAGTAAAAATATTTTATATATTGCTTATGGTGATTCTAAGTATTTATATTCAGATAGTTGTATAATAGATAATGTTAATTTGTTAACTGATGATAAATATCAAGATTTAACTGCTAAATTTAGACATCAAGGTAAAGAATATCCTGTCCAAATAGAATATTTAGATAATAATAAAATAAAAGTTAATTATGAAAATGTTAAAAGTGTTACCCCAGGTCAAGCATGTGTCTTATATTATAAAGATGAATGTATAGGCTGTGGTTTTATAGATAGTGTATCAAAAGATGGTAATAATCTTTGGTATTTAAGATAATTACTATTTTCTGTCCTTGTAGCTCAGCTGGATAGAGCATCCCCCTCCTAAGGGGAAGGTCGAAGGTTCAAATCCTTTCAAGGACGCCATGTGAGTATAAATGTCTTATAATTTAAGACATTTTTATTTGGTATAAATGTGGTATCGCTTTATGGGGTTCTTATAATAAGAAATAAATCATTAAAATAAGTAGCCAATTCATATTAATATTAAAGATGCTTATGCAAAGCAATATGTATTGATAAAAAAAGAATGGGGTTGATATATAAATAAAATAAAAAACCAAATATCTCAAAAGAGTGTGTTATAATATTTCCGAGGCGGAGGATTGATATGATGGATGATTTTGTTTATATTGATTTTGATGGGGTTATACTTGATTCTGAGGAAAGAATGTTAGAAAGAAAATATAATGCTGGTTTTCATAATCATAAAGATGAAAAAAGAATTTGATGATTATTTTGATTATACTAATATTCACCAAGAAGAATGGGATTATATAATAAGAGAAGCTAGTTCAATAAATAATTCAGTTGAAATAATTAGAGAGCTTGAATCCTTAAAAAAGAAAATTGCTATCTTAACTAAAATACATACTTTAAATGAGATGAAAGTTAAAATAGAATATTTAAGAGAACATAGAAAAATTTATTGCCCCGTAATTTTTGTTCCACCAGGTATAAAAAAACATAACGTTGTTATACCAAATGGACAAATTTTAATTGACGATTTGAAGAAAAATGTTAGATTATGGAATGAAAATGGTGGAAATGGATTACTTTTTGATAAAAACCTTTCAAATGATACAGATGGAAAGGTTAAAAGTTTAGAATTTTTGTTAAGGAGGTGACTAAAATATGAAAAATGAACTATATTATAATTTTAAAAAATCACTTGAACAAAAGTATAATGCCGTTTGTTTTGATATTAATGGGACCTTAACAGAAGAAAAATCAAAAAAAATAGATAACAGGGCCATTAAATTAATTATTGAGCTTTTAAAGAGAAAAGTGCCAGTGGTTTTTATAACAGGGCGTGGCGAAACAGGACTAAACGATTTTAAAAATGATATATATGATTTTATTGCTAATTCAATTGGGATAACAGATAATGATATTAAAAGAATTCATGTATTAACAAATGATGGGGCACGACTTTTTTATAGTAATGGTGCTTCATACGAAGAATTTCTATCTCAAGATACTTATATAACTACAAAAGATGAATTAAATCAATTAATGAAAATAAATGCTACAATTAAAAATATTAATAGCAATTATTTTGATATAACATATTCAAAAGATTTAAAAACTAACACTATTATTAATATTAGACTAGTTTTTAAAATTAAAAATGCCAATATTATCAAAGAAGTAAATGATGCTCTTGAAAAAATAATTTCTGCTAATAAGCTTGCAGGAATTTATTTAACTAGGGGAATATATAAAGATAATACTATCATTCAAATAGGTACAACTACTAAGGATAAGGCCATTGAAAGGGTTGAAAAAATAATAGGTGTTCCTAAAAATTCGATGATGAGAGTTGGAGATTGCGGAGACATTCATGGAAACGACTATTTAATGTTAAACTGTCAACAAGGTTATAGTGTTGATAAAACTAGCGGCTCAGTAGATTCTTGTTTCCCAATATTTGATGAAAATGGGAACATTTTAAAAGGTGTTGTTGCAACAATCGAGCTAATAAATAATTCTAAAATTTTGCCGACTGTTTGTTTAGAAAAAGCTGATATATTAAGTTATAAATTGAATTTTGCAATTGCCGAAAAAAAGATTGTATTAGGAAGGAAAAAATTATTAAAAAAATATAATGAAATAATAAATAAGAATTTCGAAACCGATGATGGAATAGATGGTTTGTTTGATAAATCAAGCGGAAGTATATTGATACCTATGTATGAATGGGAACTTATATCAAATAATTCTCTAAAAGAATTTTGGAATTCACAAGCAGATGGTAATTTAATTTATTTGTTAAGAGATGATAATAATTATCTTCTTAGGGGGTCGTCTACATATTATTACTTTCTAGCAAATAGAATAAGTTTAAATGGCAGAGATATAACAACAAAAAATAATGTGTTAGAATGGCATCGTAATTACATTCGGTTTTTAAATGATGCTGAGCAGGCTATATTAAATACTAAGGAAATAAATTCTTTAATTAACAAAAAATTGTTGCTCGGAATTTTAGATAATTGTAGGAATGTATTATTAGTTATAATGAATCATAAACTTGTTTCAAATAATGTAAACGATAATATTTTATTAGATATTTCTTCAAAAGAAAATAAAGATTTTAATGATATATATAATATCTTATTTGAAATAGAAGATATAATGAGTAAAATATGTTTTGAAGAAAAGGTTTTAATAAATAAAGATCTAGTGTGTAATTTAGTACGCAAGTCAAAAGAATTAATTAATGATAATTTTATGATAGAACAATTAAGCAATGAAAAAAAGGATTATTCAAAAGACTATAGAGCATATCGTGAAATAGATAATTTTGGTGAAAATTATACGGCAGTATCTTTATATAAAGAAAAAAGAGGTAATACTAATGATTATATTAACGCATGTGGTTTAAGCTATGGTGGAATCGAATTGCCAATAATTGCAAAGATAGTTGATAAAAATACAATTGAAAGCCTTTTACTTCTTAAATTCAATAAAGAAGTTTCTGGATATTCAAATAAACAACTTATAGATTTAAGAAAATTTAATATTAATGAATATGGCGGACTAATTAATTCTAATGTATTTAGGCATTCTAATGTAGACCTTTTTGATGATAACGTTTTAACTGGGAAAACATTACAATTGGCAATTAATTCCTTATATGATAGTGATATAGATGTTAATAATATATGTATCGTTAGATATCCGGGAATTAATCGAATTGACCAAATGTTTTTAGATAATATCGCAGCTGTTGATTTTCATTTATTCTTTGATTATATTTATGGATTATGCTATAGCAGTCCTTATAGTTGGAAAGATAATGAATGGAAAAATAAAGACGGTAAGATTGATTATAAAGACAGTATAGGAGTATTTGATATAAATAGGAAAAAGATTATTGAGTGTTTAATAAAAAATCATGATTATAATGACAATAGTGAAGTAGGAGAATATAAAAGGAGATTATTAAAATGAAAAATGTTAAGAAAAAAAATACAAAAAAGCTAGCAGATATACTTAAAAACTTGTCAAATGATATTATAATTGCTGGACATAAAAATGCCGACTATGATTCAATGTGTTCATCTTTAGCATTAGCGTATGGTTTAAAAAAAATCAATAAAAATGTAAAAGCATTTATTGAACCTGAAAGTATAAATAAAATTAGTTATTTTGATTTAAATGATTTATTGTGTCAAAAAATTACATCAAAAGATTTTACCTTTATAGCAATAGATTTAAATAGAACTTCAAGATTGCCTGATTCTATTGAAGAATATTATAATAATGCAAATTATAGGATTAATATTGATCATCATAATGGTAACATAACAAATGCTGAATTTATTTTAAGTGATTATAGTGCAAGTTCTACTTGTGAAATAATTTATGACATTATAAAAAAGTTGGATCTTAATTGTGATAAAAAAATATCTGAACTTATTTTTACAGGAATAATAAGTGATACTAATTTATTTTCTAATGCTGCTTCAAGTAAAACATTTTCTATAGTTAGTAAATTATTAAAGAATGATGTTGATGGTGAATTTTTGATAAAGAAATTTTATTTAGAAAAGACAAAAAACGAAATGGATATTATTTCTTATATAAATAATAATTTAATAGTATCTAACTTTCATTATGTAGTTCTAGATATGAAAAAACCACTATTTAATTTAGTCTCTTATTCTGATATTTCAAAAAAATGTATTCCTGCTATTTTAAGTAGAGAAGATATTGATGTTATGATAGTAATAATGGATTTTGGAAATAAAAAGAAGGGTGAGATACGTAGTAAAAACAAATTAGATGCAAGTAAATTAGCAGAATTATTAACTGGTGGTGGGCATACACATGCAGCAGGTTTTTCAAATAGAAAAACAATCGAAGAAATAATTAAAATAGCAAAGGAATATATAGATGGTGATAATGGTGGAAAGTAATTTAAAGGTTATAATCTATGAAAATTATGGAATTGAGCTTGTCGATATTAATATATTGTCTGGTGGATGGATGAATAAAAAATTCATATGTAGAGATTTAGCAAATACCAAATATGTTATAAAAATATTTAGTTCAAGAAAAGTGAGTAAAATGAGTAACAATGAATTTTCTACTGATTATTTGGATAATCAACTTTTAAATAATTTAAGAATAGAAAATGTTATGTATTGCAATAATCTAAATTGTGAGTATATAGAACCCGATAAGAAAAATAGAATATTATTGCCTTATGGTAATGATCGTTTAGCATTAATAGGTTTTTTGAGTGGTCATCATGTTTTAAGAGAAAGTATTAATGATGTTCAATTATATTATCTTGGGCGAGAATGCGCTAAAATGCATTATTTATTTAGAAACGTGGATAAAACTCCTTACAAAGGGGAATATTTAAAAATTCCAACAATTGATAAATTGTTTGAAAGATATGAAGCTAAAGTCAATAAGAAAAATCAAAACACTCCCAAGCTATATTATGAGTTATTAATAAAACACCAAAAAATATTAACATTATTAAGTGAAATAAATATAATCGATGAAATACCTATTTCTATGACTCATGGCGATTTCGCTGCTGATAATATTCTTTTTGAAAAAGATATGCCTAAAATATTGGACTTTGAGTTAGTAAGATTTAATTCGCCATTATTGGATATAGGTAGAATTATAATGTCTTATTGTTATAATAATGATATTCTTAATTATAATAGAATAAAGTCTTTTATGTCAGGCTATAATTGTATTATTGAAATAAAAGATAAGGATGTGTTTTTATCTTTCATAACGGTTTGAGTAAATGAGGTTGATATGTGGATAAAAGAAAGTTATTTTAATAAAGAAATAACAGATAAATCTAAGAGATTTCAAGACGAACTTATATTTTTAACTTTTAATATGCATAATATAATTCAGTGTTATATAGGCAATGAATCGTTGAGCGATTTTTGTAATATTTTTAATGACAAAAGGAGGATATTAAAATGAGAGTAGTAAGCATAGGAGATTTAGTAACAGATTTTTATTATAAAGATGACAAATTATTAGGCGTAAATGGTGGTATGACCTCACAAAATATAATTGCTAATTTAGCAAAAATGGGGTTGAAGACTACGGTGTTTGCTTGTTGTGGTAATGATGACCAGGGAAAAATTGCAATTAAAAGTTTAGAAAAACTTAAAGTTGATATAGATAATATAAAAATTGTTGAAGGTACTAGAACGAGGTGCTTTCATGTATCTTATTATGAAAAAAACGGCAAATTGTTCTTAACTTCTAAAAAAAGATGCCCATTTTGTAATAGTAAAAAATGGTATGATGAAAGCTTATTGGAAACCAATTATGTTCTTGCTAACATTAAAACAGATGATATTTTAGTTTTTGACAATTTAAATATAAAGAACCAAATAATAATTGATAATACTATTAATAAAAAAATAATTGATTTAGGTCAGTATTTTGAGTTAGAAAATATGTCAAATGATGAAATAATAAAAAAGTTAAAGCAAAAATTTGAGATAATTAATTTTAATGAAAGAGTAAGTAATTACCTTTTAAAAAGGTTAAACTTAAAAAACGACATTGACTTATATAAGATCATCAACCCTAATTTAATGACTATCACAAGGGGTGAGGATGGTGCAACATTTATAGCAAATAATAAAGTTCATAATTTCGAGCTTGAATTAAAAGGTGATGTAGTAGATTCTACTGGTGCGGGGGATGCATTTATTTCAAGTGTTATTAAAGATAGTATAAAAAACGATTTTAAATATGATTCACATAAATTAAAAAAGTGGTATTTGAAATCTAACAAACTCACTGCTAAAGTTGTTTCAAAAATAGGCGCAAGAGGACACATAAATTCATTGTTTAAATTAAAAAAAGTAAATGAAACTTGTACGTGTGATAAATTTGATCTTATTGAAAGAAAAAAAATAAAAAGATGTAATATTAATATAAACAATCTAGAAAAGAGAGTTATTAATGCTGTTAATTCCCCAGCATGTAAAAAATTAGAAGAAATCGGTTTTTGTAAAGATACAAACTGTTTATTTATAGGCACAGGAGGATCATATGCTGGTTCAATTTTTTCATCAAAAGTAATAAATGCATTATATGGATGTAATACTTATTCATTATATCCGAGAGATATATTATATAGAAATAATAGTAATATTAATAAAATTATTTTGTTTTCATATTCAGGAACAACTAATGATATTGTTTGCAGCGCTAGAGAGTTTGATAAGAAGGATGTTTATATAATTACAAAAGGCGAACTGCAAAATATAGTATTAAAAACAGATTTTTTGAAGGAAAATATATTAAGTTATAGAACTGCGTCTAATAAAGGAAAAGAGAGAGGATTTCTTTCGTTCGAAGGAGCTGTAGCCCCAGCAGCAATATTTTTAAAATATTATTTAGAGAAAGTAAATTATGATATTGATATTAACGATTTTATAAAAAAATCAATTATGTATTGGGACAGACAAATAGAAGGATTAGTAGATAAAAAAATAATAGAAAAAATAAAAAAGAATAATTTGGTGAATATTTTTAGAGGCGATTATACTGATGCTGCTTGTTACGATTTAGAAAGTAAAATTATTGAATCGGGCATATTTAATTGTATAATTCATGAAAAAAAGAATTTTTCTCATGGAAGATTTATTAATTATGAAAATTTAGGAAATAATTTTTCAATATATTTTAAGCAAAAATCTACTACTAAATATGAAATTGAACTGTTAAAGTATTTAGATAATGATTATATATTAATTGAAAGTAAATATGATGGCATTTTAGCAGAATTTGATTTGCTTATTGCGTCACAATTCATAATATATTATATTGGTAAAGTTTTGGATATTGATGTGTCTAAACCAATATATTCAGATAATGCCATGAAAATTTATTTTTATAAAGGGGGTTTATAAAATAGTTTCATTGTAGGGTAAATTATCAATAAAAGAACAGAAAAAACAGTTTAGAATAGGAATAATGCAAATCCTTTCAAGGACTCTATAAATGACATTAAATGTCTTAAATATAAGACATTTTTATTTGGTATAAAAAAATAAATAATTTAATATTTGTCTTTAATGAATGCTACTAAATCCATAGCACTGTTTTGATTAATCATTTCTTTTTGACTTTCAATCATCTTATTATAAATTTTATTATCATTAATAAGAAGATTAA
Organism: Mollicutes bacterium; assembly: GCA_012799635.1. Taxonomy (GTDB): domain Bacteria; phylum Bacillota_I; class Bacilli_A; order RF39; family UBA660; genus UBA6448. The sequence goes on along the minus strand of JAAZKW010000010.1, from coordinate 17,147 downwards.
TATAATTAATTATTTCTTCTTTATTATTAGCAACAAAACTTAAATTATGTTTGCTAAAAAACTCTGTATTACTTGTTTCAACTCCTGGAATAGGGAAAACATGAATAAGACCTTTTCTAAAACAAGCTATTTCTGTTGAAGAAAGACCCCCAGGTTTAGAGATAACAATATCGGATGACTTGATTAAATCATTGATGTTTTTAGAAAAGCCTATTATATTTAAATTTTCATTATTATAATTATTTAATTCATTATATAACTTATGATTATTACCACAAACTATAGTAATATATATATTTTTAATATTAAGAAGATCATCAAGTATTTTATTAATACTGCCAAACCCCATACTACCTAAAAGAATTAAAATATTTTTTTTATTTTCATTATTCTTTTTAATTAATTTAGCATTAGTAATAAATTTACTAGATATAGGGATACCAAAAGATAGTAATTTATTTTCATCAATACCTTTAGATATAAATCTTTCTTCTAAACCTTTGGGAATAACATAATAATCTGCTTTTATCTCATCAGTAAAAGGGTGATATTCATAATCAGTTGCCACAAAGATAAAGTTTATATGATGTTTTTTATTTATTTCTGTTAATGCTTGTCCCGGAAATAAATGGGGACATATAACTAAATCATACTTATTTTCATCAATAAATTTATAAAGCTTATTAGCATGTAATTGGTTTGCTAGGTATACTGGTGATTTGATATTCATCTTATCATAAGCTTCTCCCATTTTATACATATATTTAAATAAACCACCTTTTTTACCAAGAGAACCTATATATAATTTATCTGAGAAATCCTTTTTACTTAAATTTACTATTTCAAAATAATTTTTAAAGTCACACTCAATATTATTAAAAAGCAACTCTTCTTTAATATACTTACCACATGAATTATGTCCGCCCCCTGTATTACAGGATAGTATTAATACTTTCATTTTCTTTCCTCATTTCATTTAAACATCTATTTTTCAGATCTTTTATACAATCATTTCTTTTAAGTTCTTTATTTGGATATATTGGGTCTAATATTTCGCATATAATTGCGGGTTTTATTTTATACCATCTTTGTTTATATTTAAATATAACTGGTTGGATAGGAACACCAGCATCTACTGCCATTTTAAATGCTCCTTCTTTAAAGTTTCTAATTTTATCATAATATGGCCATAAAGAACCTTCTGGATACATATGAACAATCTTTCCTTTTTTTAAAGCGTTAATAATCTTATTATAGAAAGTTAGCAATTGTTTAGATTTTTTTGGTATAGGGATGGCATAAAATAATTTTATGATGTGTCTTACAACTGGTATTTTAAAATTGCTTGCTAAAGTAGGAAAATATACTCTCCGAGGAAAATATGAAAGGGCTATAAAAGTACAATCCATTTGATGAATATGATTAGATATGCTTATAAATCCCGTGTTTTTTAAAATCTTATTTTTATTTTTAATTTTGTATCCATAAAATATCTTATTAAAAACGGTTAATATTATGGCAGCAATGAAACCAAAGATATTTGAAAAGCAATTAAAAACAATATTTTCAGATATATATTTGTAATTATCTTTAATTTCAAATTTTAACGGTTCCCAGTTCTTAACAACAACAGCATCTTCAGGTAAATTTTCATAATTATATTTATTTTTAAATTTTCTTTTTAACATAAAACAATTATATCAAAAATATCTTCATTTACCTAGAATAATTATTTGATAGATGTTATAATAATTAACTTGAGCAAAGGGTGGTAACATGTTAGAAATAAAAAATATAACGAAGATATATAAAACAGGAGATTTTGAACAAAAAGCTTTAAATAAAGTAAGTCTCAATTTTAGAGAAAGTGAATTTGCCTCTATTTTAGGTCCCAGTGGTAGTGGTAAAACAACTTTTCTAAATATTATTGGAGGTCTTGATCATTATGATTCAGGAGATTTAATAATTAATGAAGTTAGTACTAAGAATTTTTCTGATCGTGATTGGGACAGCTATCGTAATCATAGAGTAGGATTTGTTTTTCAAAGCTATAATTTAATTGGCCATCAAACAGTTTTAAGAAATGTCGAATTAGCATTAACTTTATCAGGATGTTCTAAAGAAGAAAGAAAGAAAAAAGCCTTAAAGGCATTAAAAGATGTTGGGTTAGAAAAGCATGCAAATAAAAGACCTAATCAACTATCAGGTGGGCAAATGCAAAGAGTTGCAATTGCAAGAGCGCTTGTAAATAATCCCGAAATAATTTTAGCAGATGAACCAACTGGTGCACTTGATTCTGATACAAGTATTCAAATTATGAAAATACTTAAAGAGATATCTAAAGAAAAGCTTGTTATAATGGTTACTCATAATTCAGAACTTGCCGAAGAATATTCAAGTAGAATTATAAATCTAAAAGATGGAAAAATAATAAGTGATTCTAATCCTTATGATGGAAAACTTAATACTAAAGAAGTTGAACAAAAGGTGATTAGTAAAACTAAAATGTCTTTTTTAACTGCGTTATCATTATCATTTAATAATTTAATGACAAAAAAAGGAAGAACAACTTTAGTTTCGGTTGCAGGATCTATTGGTATTATTGGTATTGCTTTAATTATGGCTGTATCAACTGGTTTTCAAAATTATGTTGATTCGATTCAAGAAGATACATTAACGTCTTATCCTTTAACAATTATGCAAGAATCATCTGATATTACAAGTGTATTATTATCGATGCGAAATAAAAGTAGTGGAAAAAAAGAAAAAAATCAAGTGGTAGAGCAACAATATATTACATCAATGCTTTCCAACGTTAGTACAAATGATCTTAAAAGCTTTAAAAAATATATTGAAAAAAATTATCATAAAATAGAAACTGATATTTCAAACATTAAATATTCTTATAGTGTAGATCCTAACATATATACAATAGATGCAACTAAAAAATTAGCTCAAGTAAATCCAAGTAATTTATTTACATCAATGATAGGTTCAAATAGTTTAATGAGTTCATATTCTGGAATGTCCTCGATATATTCACAGATGATTGATGATGTCAGTGATATTGAAGATGATTATGATATGTTAGCTGGTTCATGGCCTAAAAATTATGATGAAATGATAATTGTATTGTCTGAGCCCGATAGTATATCTGATTTATTAGTATATTCTTTAGGACTTCGTGATACTGAAGAACTTACTCAAATGATTACAAGTATTATGGGTGGGGATACTGTTGATATAAATAATAAACCAATGACGATTACATATGAAAAGTTAATGAAAAGTGATTTAAGACTTATAATGCCTTCGGATCGATATAAATATAATCCTAAATATGATGTTTATGAGGATATGCAGGAAGATAAAACTTATATGAGAAAATTATATGATAATGCAACTAAATTAAAAATAGTTGGAATTGTAAGTCCCAAAGAAGGGGTTGCAACAATGGCTTTAAATCCAGGGGTAGCATATACTTCAAAATTAATAGATTATATTATTAATTATTCCAAAGAAACTAACATTGTAAAAAAACAATTGCAAAATAGTGAAATAGATGTTTTTTCTGGAAATAGATTTGATAGTAAAAAAAGCGATTTTGATTTTAAGTTTACCGATTTAGTTAAAGTTGATAATAAGAAATTAAAAAGCGCATTTAATATTAATGTTGATAAAAAAACCCTAGAAAATCAAACTCAAGATTATATGGATGAGATAGCAAGTTTTATTACAACTGATATAACACCTGCAAGTAATTTATTTAATAATAATTTAAGTGTTTTAATAAAGGGATTATTAAATAGTATTGATAAAGAGTTTAGTGTAAGTGAAATTGAGATGTTAGTTAATAATTATCTTGATACAGCTGATGCTAGTAATATATTATTGAATATGGAAAAAAATTATGTTATTCCTAAAAACACATTTAAAACAACTTATAATGGATTATTAAAAGGGTTATTACAAGCATATATTACAGGATATAATACTTATATGGCATCTTTAGATCCAGGTTTTGTTATCGATAGTGTTAATCCTAAGGGTATAATATTACCTGAACTTAAAGATACAATTGTATCTTCATATATAGAAAGTGCTGCAATTAAAGGGACAGGCGACGTTATGGCTAAAGCAATGACTGAAGCGAAAGTAAAAAAAGATGTTTTAACCAAAGTTGGAGAATTAACGGCAAATATTACAAATAATTTTGCAACATCATTTAATATTGATCAAGATAAAATTGCATCCGCTTTTACATTAAATTTTACCGAAGATGAACTTGCAAGGGTAGTAAATGCAATAATGAATCCAAGTAAAACCACTCAAAAAACAAACCTTATATCACTTGGATATCAAGATAAAGAAGAACCTACGTATGTATCAGTTTATTTTACTAGCTTTGAAGGGAAAGAAAACTTTTTATCTTTTATAGATAAATATAATAAAAGTGTTGAAGAACCAAAAGAAATTAAATATACAGATACAACAGGCATTTTGATGTCGACTGTTAAAACAATAGTAAATGCTGTTAGTTATGTATTAATTGCTTTTGTATCTATTTCACTTGTTGTATCAAGTATTATGATTGGGGTAATAACTTATATATCAGTTTATGAAAGAACCAAAGAAATTGGTATTTTAAGAGCAATAGGAGCTTCTAAAGGAAATATATCTTCGATATTTAATGCTGAAACATTTATTATAGGAATGTTATCGGGTTTATTTGGAATCGGAATATCTTATTTATTAATACCAATAATAAATATAGTATTACATCATTATATTGGAAATATACCCCTTAATGCTTCATTACCAATTCTTAATGCTTTTGTATTAGTTATATTGGCAATTATATTAACTTTAATTGGTGGTTTAATACCAGCGAAAGTAGCATCAAAGAAAGATCCTGTTGAAGCGCTTAGAACAGAATAATAAAAGTTGGAATATTATATTATTAGTGTTTATATAAGGTATATTGTAAAAAAATAATAATGTGGTATTATATAAAAAAAAGGAGAGTTATTATGATGGAAATAAATCAAGAAACAATTGAGCAAATGAAGAAGGAAAACAATGATTTTATTGGTGCTGCAGGTATAGCATGGAGTATGTTCATGTCTCACTATTATGGGGTTGAAGAAGATAAGGCTGTTCTAGATTCTCTTGTGTTAGTTTCTGGCGATAATTTGGCTTTACCTAGGTTTGGCAGAAAGGGCAATGCAATTGCGTTAGCTTTGGAATTAAATCATTATGTTGCAGCAAAATATTTATTAGACAATGCTAGAAAGTTTAATTTAAGGACTGATGTGGTAAGTTATGGATTAAAAGGCGATATGCGTTCTTTGAAAAAGGAGTATTTATACTCGCAAATGCTACATGATAAAAGCCCCCGCCCAAGATTGGAAGGGGAAACAGAAGAACAATATCTAATATATTTTGATTTTTGGGCGCGAAATAATTCAGCAAATAAAGATTTAGCATACGTTTTATCACTTACAGATGAAGAAAGAGAAAGATTTGGTTTAGAAGAAGAACTTAATAGAAAATAGGGTTTAAACTAACCCTTTTTTAATAATTTGAATTATTATTTATTAATTGCAACAATAAAAGTATAATATACCATAGGAGGCTGTTATGAAAAATGAAGATTTTATAAAAATGAATGAAGATGGATGGAACCATTTAATAAAGAATAACGCCCCTTTTTCTAATACTGTATTACCAGAATATGGACCTTTTTTAAAAAGAAATGAAGATGAATTAAATCTTATTGATAATATAAAAAATGCAAAAGTATTAGATATTGGGTGTGGAAGTGGGGGATCGTTAGAGTATTTATATAAAAAAGGAGCATCAGAAATTTGGGGTTTAGATATATCAAAAGAACAAATATTAGAAGCTCAAAAGAGATTCCCAAAATATAAAGATAATTTTATAATTTCTCCGATGGAAGAAGAAGTTAATATTCCCAATAATTATTTTGACTATGTAATATTTATTTTTAGTATTGGCTATACATCTGATTTATTAAAAACATTAAAAAATGTTAATAAATATTTAAATAAAAATGGTTCAATGATTATTAGTTGGACTCATCCTTTTTATCGTTGTTTAGATATTTTGGATGCAAAAGTAATTATTAATAAATCTTATTTTAATGAAGAAAGCGAAATAATAACAAAAGGGCAAGATAAAGTAAATCTTGCACAAAAAAATTTAATGATTTCTACAATAATTAATACCGCTAATGAAGCAGGCTTTTATGTAGATAAAATTTTAGAAGAAGAAACAATATTAAAAGATGATGTAAAGGGATATAAAAGTACTTATTGGAAAAAAGAAAAGGTAGAAAATTGTCCTAGTACTTTGATCATAAAATTTAAAAGGAGATCGTCATATGAAGTTTAAAAACATGAGAAATTATACTCATGAAGAATTTGTAAAATTAGTAATGAGTTTAACCTAAGAAGAGTTATTAGAGTTAAGTAAAAATTATGGGGGATACCCCGTATTATTTAGAATGGCTTTAGATAAACGTATTAGCCATATTCCTTTTATACAGACTGGTGCTGCTATTATTATAAGAAATGAAGAGGGCAAATATTATTGCAAGAAAGAACTGATAGAAATAAATGGGGACTACCAGGAGGTTGTCAAGATTTGGGGGAAGATTTAAAAGACACTGCTGTTAGGGAAGCTTATGAAGAAACGGGCATTAGGTTAGATTCAAGTAAAATAAAATTAATTGATACTTTATCAGGAGCGAGCCGAAAAACGGGGATATTGTTTATAATAATACTTCTTTGTATTTGGCTGATATATCTTTAGAAGATATAAAAAATTTAAAAGGGAATTTTGAAACAAAAAGACTAGAATTTTTTTATCCAGATGAAGTTCCAGGAAATATAATAGATTTTGATCTAATTCAAGCATATTTAGATTATATAAATAAAACTAGAACATAATTTTATGTCCCAGTTATTTTTTTATTATTTTTAAACGTCTAGTAGCATTTTCTTCTGAAGAATATACATTAAATGTTTGAAATTCATTTCTTTTTAAAGTTAAAAGCATTTCTCTTGCATCTAATAAATATTCTCTTTGAGCTAAAACGACATCTAAATCATTATTTATTTCATCAATTTCTTCATCAAGCTCATCAATATTATCTATTATATCATCTAAATCATCATCAATTTCATAGTAGCTATTTGCTATATTTATTAATGCGCCTATAAGTGTTAAATTGTCTAAAACACCATTTTTTTGTTCTTCTAGTGATAACCGTGATATTGCGCCTTCGGTCTCGGTAATAATAACATCACCATTTTCCTCAAGTCTAAATTCTATTTTACTATCACATTCTCCATTATCCTTTTCTACCGAAATAATGAATCCTTCAGAGCTTAATTCTTCTTTCATATTATAAGATAAGGCAAAAGCATTTAATGTTGTTGGTTTAGAATTATATTCTTTTATTTGTCTTGGATTCATTTTAATCAAACAACAAAGTTCATTTAGGGTATGTATTATTGATGGCCTCATTTTATCATATTCATTAGCTTTTTTAAAAACTTCCCATATATTTTTAAAAGGAATTAACATTTGGTGAAAGGCAACATTTCTAAAACTTTGATTTGTTTCTTTTTCGATATTTGATAGTTTATCCATATCAATTAAAAAACCTTTGTCAGCGGCATCTTTTAAAACTCTTATACTACTAAAAAACTGTGTAATATAAGCAGCAGTAGTAGTGGCAAACCACATTAATAATATGCTTTTTCCATACTGAGTGATGAAAGTAGTAATTGATTTTATAAGAATTATAATTAGTGAATCCATTTTTCCCTCCGGATAATGCTCTAAAAATATCTTTCTATTGGTATTAAAATCATAACTTTTTTATTATTTTTTGTCAAATTAATAAAAAAAGCTTGACAAATGGATTTGTTTTTAATAAAATGTTAATAACAGACAGCCAACTGTCTAAAATTTTTAACTATTGTTATTAATAAAATGTTAATAACAAAGAAGGAGAGGATATTATGAAAAAAGAAAAGTTAGAAATGAAAAGAGAAAGGCTAGAGAAAATTAAAGACTTGCTTATTATAGTTGATATGGTTAATGGCTTTGTTAGAGAGGGAAATATGGCTGATCCATATATAGCGCATATAATTCCAGAACAACTTAGATTAATTAACATGTTTCAAAGAAGTGATGCAGGTATTGCATTTATCAAGGATAATCATGAACTAGGTTGCAGTGAATTTAAAAGGTATCCAGAACATTGTGTTATTGGTACTAAAGAAGCAGAGCTAATTGATGAGTTCAAACCTTTTGAAAAGGATGCTCTTGTTTATCCGAAAAATTCTACTAGTGCAATGTTTGCTCCAGGTTTTGTTTCTGATATTGAGCAAATGAAATATTTAAGAGAAGTTGTAATTGCAGGATGTTGTACTGATATTTGTGATATCAACCTTGCGATTCCACTTCAAAATTACTTCGATGAATTTAATAGAGATGTAAGAATTGTTGTTCCAACTAATGCTGTTGAAACATATGATGCTCCAGGTCATAGTAGGGATGAATATACTCAAATGGCATATAAATTAATGGATCAAGCTGGAATACAGTTAGTGAAAAAATATGAAAGGAGAAGATAGATATGGCAAATAAAACTTTAATGACTGATTTTTATGAACTTACCATGGCTCAAACTTATTTTGATCAAGGTAAAGAAGATGAAAAAGTTTATTTTGATTTATTTTTTAGAAAAAATCCTTTTAATGGCGGATATACAATAAGTGGGGGATTAGATAATATAATTGAATACATTAAAAATTTTAAATTTAGTGAAAAAGAAATTAATTATTTGAGAAGTCTAGGAAAATTTAGTGAAGAATTTTTAAGCTATTTAAAAAATCTTAAATTTACTGGGGATATATATGCAATTCCTGATGGAACACCAATATTTCCTAATGAGCCAGTAATGACTGTTAAAGCAAAAATAATTGAGGCTCAGATAATTGAGACGGCTTTATTAGCTAATTTCAATCATGCAAGTTTAGTTACTACAGCTGCTAGGAGAATAACTAATGAAGCAAATGGCAAAGCAGTTATGGAATTTGGAGCTAGAAGGGCTAGGGGTGAGGATTCAGCTATAGAAGCAAGTAAATATGCTTATATAGGAGGATGTGTAGGAACTTCAAATACTTATTCAGGAATGAAATATAAAATACCTGTTATGGGAACAATGGCTCATTCTTTAATAACAGAAGCAGATACTGAGTATGAAGCATTTTTAAATTATGCTAAAAGTAATCCTGATAATTGCGTATTTTTAGTTGATACTTATGATACTTTAAGAAGTGGAATTCCAAATGCTATAAAGGTAGCTAAAGAATATTTAATTCCAAATGGACATAAGTTTAAGGGGATTAGAATTGATAGTGGTGATTTAGCGTACTTATCAAATGAAGCACGTAAAATGTTGGATGATAGTGGTTTTAAAGATGCTACGATATGTTTATCAAATGGATTAAATGAATATACAATAAGAGACTTAGTAATGCAAGGTGCAAGCTTTGATAGTTTAGGAGTTGGAGATAATATAGCAGCAGCAAAAGAAAGAGTTGGTGGTGTTTATAAGTTAGTAGCAACAGAAAAAGATGGGGTAATTATACCTAAAATGAAGGTTAGTGAAGATACTATTAAAACTATAAATCCAGGGTATAAAAAGGTTTACAGGTTTTATGATAAAAATAATGGTTATGCTTTAGGAGATTTAATAGCTCTTGCTGATGAAAAGATTCCTCTAGAACAATATACTTTAATTCATCCTGTAGAAAATTGGAAACAAACTACCCTTAGAAATTATAACTTAAGAGAAATGCAAGTTCCAATATATATAAATGGAAAGTTAGTTTATCAATTACCTAGTGTTGAAGAAAGAAAAGAATATTGTTACAATGAATTTATGACATTTTATCCAGAAATTAAAAGACTTACTAATCCGCATGAATATTATGTTGATTTATCTCAAAAATTACTTGATTTAAAGAATCGTTTAATTGAAGAACATCAAAAAAGAGCATTAGAAGAAACTACACCCGTAAGGAGCAGATCATAATAGATGAGAAAAGAAAAATTAGAAGAATTACACCATTTAATAGAAGAGTTAAAAACAGTTAATAAAGAAAGGTTATTTGAGCCATGCTCCTTTTTAAAAAGTGAGGTATATCAGTGCTATTTAAATAATGGTCAAATGATTAAAAGAGAAAAGATCATAAAAGGAGAAAAGGAGGGTAGTGCTGTTATTATCCTTCCTGTAATTGAAGATGATAAAGTAATATTAATTGTTGAACCAAGAGTGTTTTCCAAAAGAACAGTAGGTATTGGATTACCTGCAGGATATATTGAGAAAAAAGAACCATCTTATGGTGCTGCAGTTAGAGAATTAGAAGAAGAAATTGGCTATATGCCTAAAAGATTAATATCATTGGGAGGCTTTTATCAAGATATGGGATGTTCGAGTGCTTATAATGAATGTTTCCTTGCTCTTGATTGCTATAAAGCAGGAAATCAACATTTGGATGAAGGTGAGTACATAAAATATTTTAATTGTTATTATGATGAAGCTTTGGAGCTTATAAATATGGGTTATATTGAAGGGTGTAATGCGATTATTACTCTAGAAAGAGCTAAAAAATATATGAAAGTTAGGAATAAAAAATGAAATTTGATGCAAAAAAAGAAACGGAAAGAATAGTTAAATTTGTTAGAAATTATTATGAAACAAATAATCTAAAGGGGGCTATTTTAGGAATTAGTGGTGGTAAAGATAGTGGTGTTGTAGCTGGGCTATTAACTAAGGCTTTAGGCAAAGAAAATGTAATTGGAGTAACGATGCCATGCCATTCACATGAAGATGATAAAATAGATGCAAAATTAGTAAGTGATTATTATGGTTTTGAATTAATTAACTTTGATCTTACTGGTGTTTATGATTCCTTTAAAAATGAGCTTAATAATTTAGGTAATTTTAGTGATATTGAAACTAAAAATTCTGATATTAATTTAAAACCGAGATTAAGAATGGCAACGTTATATTATTTAGCGGCATTATATAGTGCATTAAAAGGTAAAACTTATTTAGTAGTAGGAACTTCAAATAAGTGTGAAATATATGTAGGATATTTTACAAAAGGAGCAGATTCAGCACATGATATTGCTCTTATAGCTGATCTTACAGTAGATGAAGTTATTGCTATTGGCAAATATTTAAAGGTTCCTGAAAAAGTATTGTATAAAACTCCTGATGACGGATTATCTGGAATGTCTGATGAAGAAAAATTAGGAGTTAAATATAAAGATATTGCTAGCTACATGGAAAATCCTAATAGTGTAAATGATGATATTGCAAAAAAAATTAGAACATTACGTGATAACAGTAGCCATAAATTTAAAATACCAACCTATATAAAAAACAATTAATGAAAGAAGGATAAAATATGAAAGTCGGAGTATATGTAGGTAGTTTTAATCCTGTACATAAGGGACATAAAGCCATAATTGATTATTTGTTAAATAATAAATATGTTGATATAATTGAGATAGTACCTACGGGTAATTATTGGGATAAAAAAGATTTGATTGATATAAAAGACAGAATAAAGATGTTAGAGTTTTATAAGACAAATAGAATAATAATTAACAAAAATCTTAATCATTTAGAATATACGTATCAAATTTTAAGAGCATTAAAAAGTAGAGAAAAAGAATTATATTTAATAATAGGCTCAGATAATTTACCTAAATTTCATTTGTGGAAAAACTTTGAAGAATTATTAGAATATAAAATTATCGTTTTACCCAGAGATAATATGCCATCATTTAGTGAAATAGTAGATTTTTCAAAACATAAAAATTTTATATTTGTAGACGGTTTTTCATATAAAGAGATTTCTTCGACAATTATAAGAGAAATGATTGAAAAAGGTAATACCACTGATTTATCAGGTTTATTGGATGAAGAAGTAATTAAGTATATTAGAGAAAAGAAGTTATATGTTAGATAAATATTAGTGAGGATTATATGAAAATAATAGTAGAGTTATTACAAAAAGCTAATAAAACAATTGCGACAATGGAATCATGTACGGGAGGATATTTAGTAAATTCTATTACAAATATTTCCGGTTCTAGTGATGTATTAAAATTTAGTGCAGTAACTTATTCAAATGAATTTAAAATTAAGATGGGTGTTAATAAGGATATAATAGATAAATATTCGGTATATAGTTTAGAAGTAGCTAAAGAAATGAGCTTAGTAATTAGTAATTATACAAATTCTGATTATGGAGTTGGTATTACAGGAAAAATAAATGACATTGATATAAATAATTTGTTTGGCGAAGATAATAAAGTGTTTGTAAGCATTTATGATAAAAATAATAATCAATATTATACCAAAGAAATAAAAACTATTAATTCTAGTCGAGAAGATAATAAAAAGAGAATAGTAAAGATAATTAAAGATATGTTAATAAAGATTATTGGTTAAAGAGGTTTTTATGAAAGCGATAAATGAATTAAAACACATGGACTAATTGGACAATATATTAGAGGGAAGTTAATTTAAATAAAAATAAAGAATTATGTGAATTAATAGAAAAGAAATTAATTACTAAAAAAGGATTAAAAAAGACTTTAATTGTATTAAATAAATGTGTAGCATTTTTACAAGATGGATGTGAAGAGAATTTATTAAACAAAATTACTCTATATGATGATAAAATGAATATTGTAAGTCTTCCTAACATAGTAATAGAAAAAGGAGTATGATTTTTATGATAAAGAAGATATGGTTATATCCAAATAATGATGACAAATCAATTGAAATAAGCAATATTATAAAAGAAAAGCTTATTTCTAATGGATATATTATTGATAAGAACTGTGATCTTGTTATTGCAATTGGAGGAGATGGCACTTTTCTTAGAATGGTAAAAAAGATGAATTTTAATAGTAATATTTATTATGTTGGAATTAATACTGGAACACTTGGTTTTTTACAAGAAATTAAAGTTGATGAAGTAGATTGTTTTATTAAAGAATTAAAAAATGGTGAATTTAAAATAGAGGAAATAGGTATTCAAGAAACAGAGATTGAAACTAATAATAAAAAATATAATTATTTAACATTAAATGAAATAGTGATTAGAGATAAGAATTTAAAAGCCACTAAACTTAATATAAAAATAAATGGAGATTTACTTGAAAGATTTATTGGTGATGGTATTCTTATAGCAACATCTACAGGTTCAACTGCATATAATTTAAGTTTTGGGGGTAGTATTGTTTATAATACTTTTAATAGTTTACAGATAACTCCAATTGCTCCGATTAATACTAAAGTATATCGAGCACTTCGTAATTCAGTTATAATTCCTAATCATAAAGAAATTATAGTAGAACCTGAATTTGATAAAAAAGATTTACATATTTCCTTTGATGGAAATAGTTATTATTTTGATAATGTTAAAAAAATTAAAACAGAAATAAAGGATAAGACGATTAAATGTATAAGATTAAAACATTATAATTTCCCAAAGAAAATTAATGAGAAATTATTAACTGATTAATATAAGGAGGTTAAAGAATGTATAAAAGTGAAGAAGAGTTTTTAAAAAACTATAATCCTGATGAATTTGAAAAGTTATCAATGACTTCAGATATTATAATATTTAGTGTATCAGATGGTGATCAGAAAAATTATCGTAAATTAAAAGATAAACATTTTAGTGTGCTTTTAATAAAAAGAAAAGATTATCCTTTTAAAGATATGTGGTGTTTGCCTGGTGGTTTTATTAGAATGGATGAAACTACTGAAGAAGCTGCTAAAAGAATTCTTTTAGATGAAACTAATTTACATGATATTTATTTAGAACAATTATATACTTTTGATGCAATAGATAGAGATCCTAGAATGAGAATAGTTAGTACTTCATATATGGCTTTAATTGATAAAAATAGTTTACGTGATAAGCTTCCAGAAAATGCTTCTTGGTTTAATATTTTAGTGGATGAAAGTGACAAAGAAATAAATATTACTTTAGATAATGGGAAAGAGGAAATAAAATTAGTTATAGAAAAGAAGTTAAAAGAATTAACTACCGATAGATATAAATATATTACAAAGCATAATACTAAGTTAGCTTTTGATCACGATTTAGTAATAGCTAGCGGAATATCAAGATTAAAAAATAAACTAGAGTATACAGATATAGTGTTTAATATGATGCCTAGATATTTCTCATTAAGTGAATTACAACAAGTTTATGAAATTATTTTAGGTAAAAAATTATTAGATCCTGCCTTTAGAAGAATTATTGCTAATAAAGTTAGAAAGACAAATAAAGTTAAAACAGGTGGAGGACATAGGCCTTCAGCTTTATTTGAATATAAAGAAAGGGATAAGTAGGAAATTTTATAAATTTCTAAAAGATATAAAAATTATGCTATAATACGTATTAAGAAGGTGTTTGATATGAAGATTGGGCGGTTAAAGGAAGTAGAATTAAGAAACTTATGGACTCATGAGGAAAATGATTTTTCAAGTTGGCTTGTTAAAGAAGAAAATATAGAGTATTTAAATGAAATTTTGGGATTAACATTAGTTGATGTAATTAGAGAACGACGTGTTGGTTCTTTTGAATGTGACATTTTTGCAAAAGATGAGTCAACAGATACGAATGTTATAATTGAAAACCAATTAGAAACATCTGATCATGATTATTTAGGAAAGATTATTACATATGCTTCAGGATTAGATGCGAACGTGGTGGTTTGGATAGTGAAAAGAGCTAGAGAAGAACATAGAAGCGCTATTGAATGGTTGAATAATAATACAACTAATAATCTAAATTTTTTCTTAATAGAAATTCATGCCTATAGTATAGGTGACTCCGCACCTGCGCCTTATTTTGAAATAATTGAACAGCCTAATGATTTTATTAAAAGCAATAAGTCGTCTTTAAATAATGGTACAGACAAAAGTTTGAATAAAGCTCAATTAGAAAGATTGAATTTTTGGACAAAATTTAATGAGAAACTCGAAGATATGGGGAAACCATTTAATTTACGAAAACCATCAACAGACCATTGGTATGATGTTACAATAGGATCGAGTAAAAGCCATTTAACAATCGAATTAATTAATAAAGAAAATTTAGTTAGAATTGGAATGTATATGTCTAATGATCATGATACATTTGATAAGTTGTTTGCTAAGAGGGATATAATTGAAAGCGAAATCGGTGTTAAGCTTGAATGGGTAAGAGAATGTAATGGTTCGGCTAGTAGAATAAAATATAATTTAAATGGCTTGAATTTTGATGATCATTCTAATTATGATGAGTTGATGCAAAATATAATAATTATTGTTTCAAAAATGCAAAAGGTGTTTAGAAAACATATTTAGAATAATATGAATAAAAATTGTTAAAAACAAATAATAATAGTCGGTGTGAATATAGATAGATTTTTAAAAGATTGTATCTTTTAAACAGTGTTATAATTTAAATGTGAGAGTGGTTTATGGAAGAATTACAAGAAAAAAAACAAAAGTTTAATGAAATAAGAGATTGGGATCAATTTCATTATCCAGAGAACCTTGCAAAAAGCATTTCTATTGAAGCTGGAGAGTTATTAGAATGTTTTCAGTGGAATAGTGAGTATGACTTAGAAAAAGCAAAAGGGGTAAGTACAAAGTATACGAAGTTATAGTAAAAAATTAGGTCAAATTTAAGGATGGTATTATTATGTTAGTTTATCAAGGAATAAAAACCAGTTTTATTGTTATGAAAGGTGAAAGAGGATGGAAAAATATAAAATATTGAAAGACTTAGTTAGTATTAATACAATTAATGATAAAGAAAATGATAAATTTATTAAATATGTATCATCTGTTTTAGAGTCTAAAGGATTTAACATTGATTTAATAAAATTTAAAGATAATAAAAAATGTTTAGTTGCAAAATCAAAGAGTAAATGTAACTTGTGTTTTATGGGGCATAGTGATACTGTCTGTTATAGTGATGGTTGGTTAACTAATCCGTTTATTTTAACTGTTAAAAATGAGTATTTATACGGACTTGGAGCCTGTGATATGAAGGGCGGAATAGCAGCCTTCTTAGAGACACTTAATTCTATAGATGTAAAAACATTAAAATGTGGAATAATGGTGATTATTACTTATGATGAAGAAATTAATTTTGAGGGCATTATGAATCTTAAGGATTATAAGGGGATGCCCAACAATATAATAATTGGAGAGCCTACAGATAATGTGCCAATTATATCGTGTAAAGGGTGTCTTGAGTTTAAAACAACACTTAACGGACTATCAGTTCATTCATCTGAAATGATTAAGGGAGATAATGCAATTTTAAAATGTTTTCGCTATATTAATGAATTGGAAGAATATTTTGAAACGCTTAAATTAGAAAAGAACAATAATTTTGATATACCATTTACTACAATGAATATTGCTAAAATAATTGGTGGAAATGCTATTAATATAGTTCCAGATAAAGTAGAACTGTTATATGATTTTAGGACTGTATTTCCAAGACAAAACAAGGAAATTTTAAAATTTATAACTGGTCTTTCTAAAAAGCACAATTGTATAACCGAGACACTTAATAATGTATTGCCTAAAATCAATGAAAATGAAAAGGATATATCTTTTATACAAAGTATTACTGGAAAAAAGCCTAAAGGCGCTAATTATGTAACGGAAGGAAATTTTTTAGACAAAAATAATATTATGATATTGGGTCCAGGCCCTGTAACTGCTCATCAAGTTAATGAACATATCAGTATAGCATCATATAATAAGACTATTAAATTATATAAGAAAATAATAGAATATTACTGTAGTTAGTACAAGCTGAAAAAACTTTTAAGACATTATCACGGAATAATCATAAAACTATTACATATTATAAGAAAGTTATGTCAAATTTTTTTGAAAATGTCAGTTAGAAATTTTTAGAGAATGTCAGTAGGCATTCTTTTAAAATATCTTATTAGGGTTCCATTTAGCCCAAGGAGAGTTAACAGTTTTATTATTTTTAGAT
>JAAZKW010000053.1 GCA_012799635.1 Mollicutes bacterium | reverse complement strand
TAACTATTTTTTGGCAATTAAGTGGTATTTATGAATCTATTGTGATGTTTAATGATGGAACTGTTGAAATTTTAAGTAATCCCATGTCTGATTTTTATATTCCAGGATATGCAGGTCTTTTGAAATTTGAATTTATAGCAACAATTTTATTTCTTGTGCTTGCCGCTTATCTTATTTTTCTATTTTTTAAAAAAAGTACAAAATTTCCTAAATATTATATATTACTTTGGATTTCATCAATAATATTTGTTGTAATTGATTACATAATTCTATCTTCTTTAATAATACCAATCGAGATGAAACAAATTATCAAAGAGTCGCTTGCAGAAGCGGAAATAGAGATGGGAAGAACAATTATAGTATCAATTATATGGAGTTTATATATAATAAAATCCAAGAAAGTAAAGGCAATTTTTATTAGGAATTAAATATAAAACAGACATAAAAATAACATATGAAAAACTTTATAAAAGAAAATTGGATAAAAATTTTAGCAATAATAATATTATTATGTGCTGTATTAGATAATCCTTATGGCTATTATCAGTTTTTAAGATGGTCTATTATGATTATCGGAGGATATTTAGCTTATTTGTCTTATATTTCTAAAAAAAGCAATTGGACATTTATATTTATTGCAATCGCTGTTCTGTTTAATCCGATAATTCCTTTTTATTTTTCTAAAAATATTTGGCAAATTTTAGATATTGTTACTGCTGTTATCTTCTCTTATTCATTAATTAATAATAAAAATAAATAATATGGGATTTTTTTCAAATTTAGGAGATACTTTCTCTGGTAAAAATTATAAAAAAATTAAATTATTATATAGGAAAAAAATAAAATATTTTAAGAAAATTTTTATTTCCTTGTGTAAAAAAACAAATAAATTATTTAAGAAAAAAAAGTCACCTTCTATAACTATCAAAATAATTAGTTTCTTAATCTTGGCAGGAATTATAATCTTAGGAATATCTTATTATAATGATGATAATTCTTTTAAAAAGGGTGAAGAATTAATGAAAGAATCAAGATATGAAGATGCCATAATATCTTTTTCTGTTTTCTCTAAAAATTCTTTATTTTATCAAAAAGCTCAAACTAAAATAGAAGAAAGTAAAAGGAAAATTTTGGAAAAAGATCTTTTAGAGGAAGCAGGTGCAAGAAAAGAGGCGGAAAATGAGGCTGAAAAACAAGCGATAAAAAGGTCTCAAGCTGAAGCCATGGCAGAACAAGAAAAATTTGAAAAAGAATTAAAGCAGAAACAATTATCAGAAAATGAAGCTAATGAAAGAATAATGAGTGCAGATAATGATGGTGATGGTTTAACTTATAGAGAAGAATTGAAATTAGGAACATCTGACTGGAATAAAGACTCTGATGGTGATGGAATACCCGATGGTGAAGATCTAAATCCCGCTGGGGGAGGAAGATACCTAGCTCAAAATTTTAAATGGGAATATAATGGTGTTTTGTGGGAGTGGACATATTCTATAAATGAAGATTGGTATGAATATTATAAAAATAAAATAAGGACTCCTCACGGACCAGACTATGTAACAACAGACGATCCTTTCATCAAAAATATAGCATCAAAGCTGAAAGAAACCGCGCAAAAAGAAGGTTATCATTTATCTTCTTTTATAATTAGCTTTATACAAGGATTACCATATATAGATGATTACTATACAAATTATGATGATTATCCTAAATATCCACTAGAAACCTTGGTTGAAAAAAATGGAGACTGTGAGGATACATCTTACCTATTTGCTTCTATTATTTCTGCCACAAATATAGGAGTTGCTTTGGTTCAATTTTATGATCACATGGGAGTAGCAATTAAAACATCTCACCTGCAATCAGGATACTATTATCCTATTGGAGATGACTGGTATTATTACTACGAGACTACTGCAGAGGGATGGGAAGTAGGAGAACTTCCTTCCAGTTATATAAATCAAAAAACGAAAATAATGGTTATTGGTGGGGGCACATACAACGTTTATCCTAAATATAAAAAACCTTGCTTCCTTTCTTCTGAATTTATAGGTTATTATTCAGACGGGAAAAATTATTACTCTGATAATCAATGTAATAATATAGTTTATTGCATACCATACGAAGAATTCTATTGGGGCATCTTGGGTGAAAAATTTTATTGGGATAATTTATGCTCTCAAAGAGTTCTTTCTTGGTGCTTAAAGTCAACACATTATCCAGGATGCTTTTTTAATTCTATTGATAGAAAAATATATATCGATAATCAATGCTCAATACAAAGATTTATGGATACATTTTAAAATAATAATCAATATAGGAGATCAAAAAGACATGAAATACAATAAGGACAATCTAAAAATATTTTTATCAATAATTCTAGTTGTTTTTTTAGCTATTATTTTTGTTAACTATAAAAGTATTAGTATCAATAATAAATACCTATCAAGAGAAATTCAAAAAATAAAAGAAGAAAGAGATTCAGACTATTTCCAAAAGAAAATTGAATGCGAAAAGTATATAACTTCAATCAAAAAAGAAGTTGATCAAAATAATAATTTTTGGTCTCTTAATACATCGTCTTTTCTGTTTATTTTTTATAGCCCTAGGGATAATAGTTGCTTATATGTAACAGAAAGATTCCCAGATAGAGAGTTTTTTATTTTCAATGCACTAACAAGGAGTAAAATTACGTCTTTCAAATTTCCCGAACAACATGAAGAATACAAGAAATTTGTTTTAGATTATTCTGATGGAGAAATTAGATTATAAATAGAACTAATTTATATAAATATGAATCAAAAATTAAATAATATTAAAATATATTTATCTCAACCAAAAAATTTAAATACTTTAAATAAATTTTTAAAAACAATTATTTATATTCTACTAATAATTTTTCTTTTCGTTATTATTTCGGGAAATTTAAAAATAAGTATGAGCATAAATGGAAACTTAGACCTAGGCAACAATATGTTTAACCACTTAAAGGTGTTTTAATTTATAAAAATATGAATAAAAAAAATAAAGAAGAAGCCATTAAGACAAAAGAAAGATTGAATAAAATTAATCCAATTCATAGAATTTTGGTAATTATTTTTTCATGGTTAATTTCAACAATAATTACCGTCATTCTAAAAGAGGCTTTTGATTTTCCATTATCGATTTTTACAATCTTTTTCTTTCTTTTTTATTATATATTAATTTGGCTTCTGAAAAGAAATAATAAAGAAGTTTATTATAATAAATTAACAATCGAAACAAAAAAGGAGGATTCGAAAATTAATATTGAGAAAATAAAAAAACAAATAAAAAGTACTGGCACTATTGTTTATATTAGTGGTTGGTTAACAATTGTCATAACTTGGATAATTTATATTTGGAGTATTTTTGATAAAAGCCTTGAAGATGTAAGCAATCTTTTTGGAACCTTATTAATAGTTATCGTATCTAGTATTTATGTTATCCTTGGTAGCCGCATCCGAAAACTTATAGACAGAAACATAAAACTATATTTACAAATCCTTCTGGGTCTTTCTTTTTTAATTATATTTTTATCTTTTTTGATGGGCGGAAGCATTAGAATTCTTCTTTTTATTGTTATTGCGTGCTTAATATCATCACTCTTATCAATTAACAAAGTAATAGATATCAAAGAAATCATCATAAAATAAAACTTAAACAATATTAAAGAAATGATAAAAAAAGTTTTTTCTTTAAAGAAAATTGGTTCAAATTAACAATAATTATTATTCTAATTTTTATATTATCTTTTCATTTCTATTGGAACGAAATAAGAACTTCTAGAATAAAACATGAATGCTATAATATTGCTATAAATCATAGCGGTACACAAAAAATCATATCGGAAAGTTATGAACGCATATTTAACTTTTATTACAATAGCTGTTTAAAGAATTTAGGATATTAGTCATTATAATAATTGCAATGAAATATTATATTTTCAGTATTTGAGAATAGATTATACAAAATAATATATTGCTTGTTGTTTCCTTTATTTAGTATTATAATTTAATTATAAACATATAATACTATTAATCATTAAAAATTAATAATAAATAATTATGGATAATATAAAAAGCGTCATAATTGGAACAATTGTCACAATAATTATTGGGGGCACTGCTTATAGCATTGACCAAAGTGATATTATAAAGAATTTTGCAGACGATACGGGCCTAACCCAAGAACAAGCAGAAAATTATGTAAAAGGAATAAAAGATGAAGAATTAATGACATGGAAAGAAATTGGATCTGAAATGATTAATGCAGGTCAAACGATAACGAAGGTGGCTAATGAAATTGATTGTATAAATTATGAATATTCATGGGAATCAGTTGCCTTATCTTGTTCCAATGCTAAAAAACAGGCAAATCAATTAGCTAACAGCTTGATTCTATTAGGGTCATCATATTTAAAATTAGATTCAGATTCGGCTTCAGAGGGTGATATAAGTCAGACAATTCGGCTTATAGATCAAGTAAACTCTGATATTCAACTCGAATTCGTTATCTTTTTTCTAGGCCAACCAACGATTAATGATTTTAAAAAAGAAAACTCTTATAATAAGGCGGTATTAAGGTCTGTGCTTGATACTTATTATGAAAATGATTAAAAATACAAGAAGCAAACATTGGCAATTATTTTTTACTGATTATGAATAAATTTATAAAAGAAAATTGGATAAAAATTATAGCAGTAATAATATTGTTATGTGCTGTATTAGATAATCCTTATGGCTATTATCAGTTTTTAAGATGGTCTATTATGATCATCGG
>JAAZKW010000009.1 GCA_012799635.1 Mollicutes bacterium | reverse complement strand
TTAAAATGTTTATCTAATTTTTCAAAATAATAATCTCTTTGATTTTCTCTTAAAGTCATTCCCATATATGTATGAATAAACTTTGCTCCACTTTCATAAGCCTTTTTAACTAATTTCTTAATATCTTCTTCATCATCAGTAATAAATGGTAAAACTGGATTCATCATTATTCCTGCAAATATACCATTATCGGATAATGTCTTTATTGCTTCAAATCTTTTAGAAGATGTACATACGTGGGGCTCAATTATTTTAGATAATTCATCATTAGGAGTTGTTATTGTAAATTTAATTATTACATTATTCTTTGAATTAATTTCTTTAAGTAAATCTAAATCTCTTAAAATCAAATCACTCTTTGTATCAATAGAAACTCCAAAGTTATATTTTGATATAAGTTTTAATGCTCCTCTTGTTTGCTCATATTGTTTTTCAAGTGGATTATAAGTATCAGACATTGATCCAATACCTACAACACCTTTTTCTTTCCTTTTAGATAATTCACTTTCTAATATTGCAAGTGCATTTTCTTTTCCTTTAGGAATATCAAAATTATCTATATGATAGCAATTACTTCTACTATCACAATATATACACCCATGAGAACAACCTCTATATAGGTTCATGTTATAATCTATACCATACCAATCAGAACCATATTTAACTTTTGATAGTATAGTTTTTGCTTTTACAAATTCCATATTACTTAATTAACTTCTCAAAGGCATTTGCATTTAATATTGTATTTGAAACAAATTTTCCTTTATAAAAGTTTGCCCAATTATTAAATATACATGGTGCATTTTTTGCTTTCTCTAATGAATCTATTTTAATAAAGTTTAATTTGATACCTTTATCTTTAGCATAGTCAGATAATTCTTTAATTTCATATTCTACATAAGGACATTCATTAGAATAATAGATAGTGAAATCTTGACTATCAATTTCCATTTTTCTAGCACTATCACTAAATTTAGGTGTTTCAGATGTCTCAAAAGAAAGTGCCATTAATTCATAATCATTTATAGTATCAACCACTTTAAATCCATAATGTTCAAAGAATTTCTTATCTCCAATAAATGGTTTTTTCTTTTGTGATACCAATGTACAAACTCCACTCATTTTTTTAGATTTGGCATCTTCAATAGCATATTCTAATAATTCTTTACCAATACCTTTCCCTTTAAAACTACCTGCTACCCATAAACAATAAATATACATATAATTTTTACCATTAATTGGAACCCAAGCAGTTTCTATTGGTTCATACTCAATAAAGATTTTTCCCCTTGCATTTAATTTTCTAAATACATGACCGTCTTTTAATTTGCTTTTAATCCACTCTTTCTTTTTATCAACACCATCTTGATGTTTAGGATCACCAATTGCACAACAAATATGTTCTTCTTCAATATTATTTTCATCTAAATTAATATATTCATTCATTTTATTTAACTCCTTCCAAAGATTTTATTCCATTAATAATAATATCTAACGATAAATCAAAACTTTCTTTAATAGATATTGGATTACCAAATGAATTATTATTAACCAATAAAGAAAAACCTTCTAAAAAACTTCTTAAAGTTCTTATAATATGCTCTACATTATTACTACTAATATTTAATGATTCTAATATTTTATGTAATATGCCAAATATTTTTATTGTTGCATTTGCCATTTCATCACTTTTAAATTTGTTATACCAAAGCATTGCTTGAAATACACCTTTGTTATTTGTAGTATAGTCATAAAATGCATAACACATTTTTCTTAGTGCATCATAACCTGATACACCAACTGCTGAATCAATTGCCTTTTCTCCCAATTCTTTCCAACCATAAATCATTAGTTTTTCTTTAATGTCATCAAGACTTGAAATATGGTTATATAAAGATGGAGATTTTATATCCAATTCTTCAGCAATCATTTTTAAAGATAAATTATCTAATCCAACTTTATTTGAAAGTCTAGCAGATGTTTCAATAATTAGCTCATCACTAATACTATTTCTTGCCATAATATCCTCCTAACTAATTACATTATTATTATAACTAAT
>JAAZKW010000052.1 GCA_012799635.1 Mollicutes bacterium | reverse complement strand
TAATAAGTGGTTTGGTAGGTGTAGGATTATCAGCAGTACAAACAAGTAACTCAGATTTAAGAATGATTTTAGATAATTATTTAAATGATGGAGAGACTACAGAATTTAAGGCGGTGATGTAATATGAATAATGCAACATCAAGTAGAAATTATAAAAACTTTAGTCCCATTACTCATTATCAGATTGGTTCTAAATATTATACAATTTTAACGGTTATTTCACTTCCAGAAATTATATATCCGGGTTTTTTAGCAGGGATGACTAATATACCTGGAGTTAAAGTTGCAATAAAGCATATTCCAACATCATTAAATGGCTTATTGCAAATGATTACAAATGAAGTTAGTGAACTTAAGTTGAAACATCAAGCAGAAAGAGATCCATCAAAACAAGAAAATATTAGGAACTCATATGAAACTTTGGAAGAGTTTTCTTCAATGTTACAATCTTCGGGTTCAAAAGCTTTTGACTTTCAAATGCATCTACTTGTTTCTGCAAAATCAAAAGAAGAACTTGATAATCGAACAACGCGTGTTAAATATTACTTAAGTAGTATGGATATTAAAGTTATTTCGTTTATGTTTGAACAAGAAGAAGTGCTTTATAGCATGTTACCAATTTTCCCTCCACAACAAATTCAAAACAGAATTGGAATACCTTTAGCAAGTGCTACTATAGCAGGAATGTATCCCTTTATTTTTGATAGTATAAAAGATCCTGGTTCCGGCACTTTGCTTGGTACAGATTCATCAGGTGGAGTTGTTATGTTTAATCAGTTTTTAAATTTAACCCAAAAAGAGCCAAATAGAGATACTGGAAATATTATTATAGTAGGAACTAATGATTCTGGCAAAACAACTCTAAATAGAATTTTATTAAGAACTAATTTAAGAAATGGTTTTAAATGTGTTGCGATAGATCCAGATGGTTCATTAGAGGGCTTAACTAGGTTCTTAAGTGGTGATTTCCTAGATATGGGTAGGCCTGAAAATTTTGGAATCATTAATCCTCTTGAAATTGTAAATGATGTTGATGATGAAGAAGTAGCTCAAGGGTTAAGTTATACTGTTCTGACAAGAGGTATTTTACAACTAAAAGCGTTTATGAAATATTTATTTCCAAATATTGAAAAAGATGTATTAGAGATGTTTGAAAACATATTAAATGATACTTATTTAAGATTTAAAATAACTAAAGATAGCGATTTCAGTAAACTTACATCAAGAGATTTTCCTACATTTAATGATGTTCATGCAACAATTAAAGGCAGACTATTAAATATGAGCGAAGCTACTGAAGAAAGGGATATAATTGATCGTCTAGAACAAAGAGTAAAAATTATAGTTGAAGATTACAAAAAGTATTTTGTAGGACAAACGACACTAAATAATAATACCGATTTTACAGTATTTAATTTAAATCGTCTAACAAATGAATCAACTACTCTTCAGAGCGCTATTTACTTTAATTGTCTAAGGTATGGCTGGGGGCTTTGTGTAGATAAAACATATAATTCTTGTCTTCATGTTGATGGACTTGATATTCTTTTTAATACTAATAATGAATATGCAATGGAGTATATAACTAATATTCAAAGAAAAAGTGTTAAATATAATAATGGCACAGTACTTACCTTTAATACACCAAATAACTTAATGGCTAAAAATCTAATAATGCATAGTAAATCTATTTTTGAAAACACTTCTTATTATATGATAATGGGTTTATCAAAGCCTGAAGTTAATGAACTTGCAAAATTGCTTGTATTAAATGAAAACGAGAAAGAAACAATAAGATATTATAATACTGGCCAAGCATTATTTATTTGTGGTACAAGACGAATGAATATTCAAATAATTGCATCTGAAAGTGAATTAGAAGTTACAAGCCCTATATTAGAATAGCATTTAATGATAATTGAAAAACAAATGGCCATTTGGTAGAATTAAAAGTATAGAAAGGTACACAAGATGAGTGATACAATTATTGTTGAAAGTGGTTATGTAACTGTTACTTTTGAAGGAAATCCATCTTCTGAATATAAAATAATTTCAGAAGATATTTTTCATGCTTCAAATAATACCGAAGCAATTCTTGGAATAACTGCAGAGCAGCTTGAGGCATATAAGAACTCTTTAAAAGTATCTTTTACTGATTATGGTTATATAGTTAATGCTTATAAAATAGATCTTTTAAAAGATAATGTTTCCTATTTTGATGATAGTATCTTTGTTGATATTATTAAAAGTAATGATATCAACATATATAAAATAATAAAAGTGTATTATTTACCAACGATTGATGCAGACATTAGTAAAATTAGAGAAATAAAACATAAATCTGATAATGAAAAAATTTCTTTTGAATATATAGGATCTGGATATTATGTAATTGTTGGAAACAATAATCTTCTTTTTGATGCAACCAAGAATGAGACTAATATTTTAAGTCCTTCTTTGACCTTACCAATGGATAAAAGAAAAAAAATGCTTGATGTTAAAAATCAAAGTTATAAAATCGCTTTTCAATCTGGAAAAGGTTTTTATCCCAAAAGTATAAACACAAAAATGAAAGATGCATCTAAAGATGTTTCTAGTACTACTTCTTCCACTGAAGAAAAAACTACTACTGGACAGGCTGGCAGTTTAAATAAAAAAACTAAGGATAAAAAACAGCCCGATGAAAAAGGTGGGGCAATTGATAGTAATTCTAGTACTAGTCCTGGAAAAGTTGATTTTGATTTTGATGGTTTTTCACTTTCACCTTTTGATGAAGAAGATGAGGAAAAGGGTTTTGCAGGCAAATTATTTAAAAATAATAAGAAAAGAAGAGGCGAGGTTAATAATACATTATCGCATTTAACAAAGTATCCTAAGGAAATAATAGCTATTGTTATTTTTGTTATTGTTATGGCTAGTTATATTTTATTTACAATTAGTGTGATAATATCTTCGGAGTCTGAAAAAAATCCTTTAGAAAAATATAAGTATGTTGATGAAAGATATGATTTTTCTAAAGTAACTATTCGTATTAACAATCCTGAAGGGACAGATATTGAAAATCCTTATATTGAAAGTGCAAATATAAAAGATTATGTATTAGGAAGTATTTATTTAGATTATTATGGCAAACTAGAAGAATTAAATACATCTCAGTTTACTGAACTTGCTAAGGCAAAAGCTATTGTTAACAAAACAAAGCTTTTAAAAGTATCTGGTTATACAAGCGGGCTTATGGAAGGAATAACTAACAATTCTGATGAAGATATTGCACATTGCAATGTATATTCTGGATGTAAAAAAGTTAGTTATGGGAATAAAAATGTATATATATCAAGTAATATTACAATACCTATTACTGGCCAAATAATCGAAGAAATTCCGCCGGCAAGTGAAGAAGTAATAAGCATCTTAAATACTGCATATATAGATACAGTTTATAATCTTTTAACAGATAAAGATTTTAGTAAACCATTAACATCTCATTTGGATTTACCAAATATAACAGTAAATGAAACAAATGATAATTTAATGTTAAACTCTTCCTTAGCTAATAAAAATCATTTACAAATTATTGATACAGTTCCTGAATATCAAAATTATAAGATTTATAATCTTTTAGAATATGCTAGTATGTTTTCAACGGTAAGCCCAATTAAATATTGGTGGCCAATTGGAGGGGAAAAAGCAAGTGAAAGCGGTATATATAGTGGAAAACCAACAACCACTACTATTGCAAATTATTTTGTAAGAGAAATTGATGATGAAAATCCTAAAATAAATTTAGGAATAGATATTATTCCAGAAAACCCTGAAGATAATGCAGTTGTAATAGCTGTATCTGATGGTACTATTGTTAGAGCTAAAAGT
Organism: Mollicutes bacterium; assembly: GCA_012799635.1. Taxonomy (GTDB): domain Bacteria; phylum Bacillota_I; class Bacilli_A; order RF39; family UBA660; genus UBA6448. The sequence continues at coordinate 4,620 of JAAZKW010000052.1, read as the reverse complement.
TCTTGTGGAGGGAGCTCTTCTCCTGAATGTACAACATATGGCAACCATGTTGTAATTGATCATGGCAATAGAATTTATAGTATATATGGTAATTTAGGAAGTGTTAGTGTTTCAGAAGGGGCTAAAGTTAAAATGGGCGAAAAAATTGGAACTATGGGTAAAGGTCCAAAAATGGAAGGAAACTATTTATATTTTTCTATGGCAGTAGGAAGTATGACAAGTTATACAAATCCACTTGAATATGTAAGTCCTGTTTCTCCAAGACCGTCATTTACTATTGGTATAAATTATGTAGAAGGTGTTGACAATAAACAAACAGTATGTTTGAGTTTACTTGCAAGCGGTTTTTCGCCTTACGCAACAGCAGGATTAATGGCTAATATTAGAGCTGAAAGTAATTTTTCGCCTACTGCACTTGGAGATCATGGGTCCAGTTTTGGAATCTGTCAATGGAATAAGGAACGTTGGTGGGTAAAATTACGAAAATTCTGTGGTGCAGATGAGGCAAAATTAGGTTGTCAGTTACCATTTTTATTACATGAACTTAAGGAAAATCAATATAAGAGACTTTATAATCTTATGCTTACTGGTCAATCGGAGTTTGATATTGGCTTTGAATTTTGCTATCGTTTTGAAAGGCCAGCATCAAAAGATTCTGGAGGTTGTCATAAAAGGGGAAATAGTGCTAAAGATTTTATTGGTTATGTTAGTAATAATTGTAGTTAAAAAGGAGAGTTATTTATGGAAAGAAGTAGATTAACGGTTTTACTTTTTGTAATAGTAATAATAATTTTGGGCTTTATTATTTTCCTTTTTAGTGATAATAAGAAGACAATCCCTAAAGAAGAAAATCTAACTATTTATAAAGATGATGAAGTAGTAAGATTAAATGATTATAGTACATTTTTATCTATCAACGAATTAATTAATAAATATTATCAAAATATTTTCTTTGATAAAAAAGAAGCAAATTATAATGTGCTTGAAAAAGGATATCTTTTAGAAGAAAAAATTACAGAAGATAACATTAATACAATATGGAGTGATATAAAAGGGGAAGTAACTTATTATGTTGATAAAATATATGTAAGTAAGAAAAACAACATACTATATTATTTTGTACAAGGAACGCGTTATGAATTTTTAATGCTCGAAGGAATTTTTAAAAATAAAGAAAACGATAATTTCGTAATAATCGAAGATAAGAAAACAGGTTGTTATGGACTTATCCCATTTGAAAGACAAGATGATTTGTATAATTATGCAACAAAATATAATAAAGAAAAAATTACTAATGTAGAAAGAACCAAAAACAATAAATTTAATTTAATAGATTTTGGAACTGAATCAATAGCAAAGATTTATATTAATTATTATGTGAATCTTTTGTTTAATGATATTGACAAAGCGTACAATAAATTAAGTAGTAAGATGAAAGAAAAATATTTAACAGTACAAGATTTTAAATATGTAAGAAAAGATATTGAAAATAAAATGAATTCCAAAATATATGCACATTCTACTTCCAAAAAAGAACAATATAATATATTGGAAGTACAATTAAGTAATGGTGTTATAATAATTTTTAAAGAAACCAATGTTATGGATTTTGAATTGCATATAGATGATAAAGAGGTAGCATATGAATAAAGATATAGATCGTATTGATAATTTAGAATCAGATGATAATATAAAAATAATTGAAGCTAAAACAGTTAATCTTCCTAATAGGTTTATTAATCAGCCTTCTGGTAGTGAGTCCGATAAAAACAAGATAATTATAGAAAAAGAAACTATCGAACAATTAGATGTTATAGCTGTTCCATTAGGAAGTGATAAATCAAAAAAGCAAAAAGTTCAAAAGTCGGCACAAGATGATGTTAATGATGCTACTGAAGAGGAAAGTCCAGAGGAACAAGAATCAAAAGAAGAGGCTGAAGATAAAGGTTCAGAGAAACAACCAAGTGAAAATAAAGAAACTTCAGATAGTGAAGATTCTGCCCCAAAATCAAAAGAAAATGATAGTTCAGAAGATGAAACGAGTGAAGATGCTGACGAAGATTCTTCAGCAGATACAAAAGAAGCTTCTGCTCCAGAAGAGGGTGATGATTCTAAAGAAGATCAACCTAGTGAACAAGAACCATCATCAGAAGAAAAGCCAGATCAAAAAGAACAGCCTGCTCCAAAACCTGAAGATGAAAATGCTGATGAACAACCAAAAGATAATGCTGATAATTCCCCTTCGGGTAATAAAGTTGATGATGCTAAAAAAGCAGCAAAACAAGATGCAGATACTAAAGCGAGAAGCGGTGCGAATAAGCCAGGTGATAAAGCAGATGACTTTGCTTCCCCAACGAGAAATAAAGATAGCAGTGATTTAGGGGATAACATCAGCAAAGCTATTGAAGATAATGCTGATAAAATTAAAAATAGTGAAGATGTTATTGATGCAGTTAAAGAAATAGTAGTGGATGAAGTAAAAAAAGAAGTGAAGAGAAAAGTAAAAAAGTTAATGAAAAATCCATATGCTTGGTTGGCAATATTCATATTATTTGTTGTAATATTATTATTGCTTTTAATTATTGGCTTAATAGGAGGTCAAGGCAATTCTCCAAGAGTATTTAATCAAATCCATAATTATGAAAATCTTGAATTTCACATGCGTGATGCTTCAGATCAAACCTTTGAACTTGTGAGTATGAAAAAATTATTAATGGGCGCAGCCTACGCAAAGTATTATGATCAGTTAAAAGATGAAACTAACATAAACGAAAATTTAATAGAGCAAATAGATAATTATATGGTTTATACTAGGACAAGAGCTTTAAAATTATTAAAATATGAAGGATCCCCTGAAAATTCTTTTATTGAATATGGTTTTAATAAAAATTATTGGTTTCAATATCCAACGGTTCTTTATAGTGAATTAAATAGGGGAGTGCCATATTGTAATCCAGATAAAGGGTGTGTCAAAGATGAGGGGTATACAGAAGAAGAACTCAAAAATATTGAAGTTCATTCCTATGAAAATGTTGATGGGATTAGTAAAGAAGACCCAAATTATAAGGGAACAATCTTTTATACTAATGAAAACAATCAATTAAAAGAAAATGCTATCATTATTCCTCCAGCAACTGATGTAATATCATCCTTACTTGAAGATTCTTATAATAAAACCAAACATTTATTAGTGGTATTTACATATAATAGTGGCTATTCTCCATATAATTCAGAAGAAGGAGACGAAGAAATAGTTTTTAATTATAAAAATGGTGCTATTCCGTTTTTACCTGATTATAATAATACAAAGGGTTCTGATGGTTATTCTTTTGAACATTATATTAAAATAGAAATAGGTAAAAAGCAAATGATACAAAACAATGAAGAAATACCTAACCTTCCAGAAGTTTATAAGACTGCCCAAATATATAAAACCAAACCATTAGTAACACCATTAACAATGGCATTAACATATTTTGATGAAATAATAGATTATATTAAGACTCCAAATAATGAACATAAAAACGTATATTGGGATTTTCCTTATACATTATATAATATTTCTGAACATGCATTTAAAGAACCTAATATTGGCCCTTTATATGCTTGGCCAATAGGTTCTTTAGAAAAAGAAGAGGTACCAGAGAGCGAGATTGTAAAAACATTTAATTGTGACTCATGTAAAGAAAACAATAATTGTGATTCGTGTGATGAAAAAGGAGTGGTTATTAGGGTAAAAGACACCAAGGTTGTTAATGAAGATGGAACGGTTGATGTTTGTGCTATTAATTTTGGAAGAGTGGTATCTGATATATATTGCGACATTAGTGGTTGTAAACCGGCTGTAGTAATTTTTCATGATAATGGGCATGTTAGTATTTATGAAAATGTAAAGGCAGTTGAAAGGATTTTGGACACAGAAGTTTCTCTAGCTCAAAAAATAGGTACAATTGAAGTAGGCGAAGAATTACGTATTCAAATAAGAGAAAACGGCGAGCATCTTAATCCATTGGATTATATAGATATTAGTAAACCGCGTCCTTCGTCGACCATTGATGAACTTATATATGAAGAAGGTGAAACAGAAAAACAAACTGTTTGTTTATCGTTATTAAAAACTGGATATTCATATTATGCAGTGGCTGGTGTACTTGCTAATTTTAATGATGAAACGGTTTTTAATTATATGAATCAAATACCTGAGTTTCAAGAATGTTTAGATAAAAGTAATTTGGCTGAAAAAAATGAAATAAATGAAACTTTAGCAGAAAGTAATATTGAATGTAGGTTGGAAAAATTACTTGGTTTACTTAACAGGGATAAGTATTATTTAGCACAGATAAACTTATTATATAGCACAAGCCCTAATCATATAGCAAAGAAATTTTGTCAAAACTTTTATGGGGGAGATAATAAGGAATATATATGTGAAAATATTACTGTTGATGAAGCGGATTTGGAATACGTAGGAAATAGATGTAGCACCTCTGAGTAGTTAGTGTAGAATAATTACGGGTGAGAAACCAAAAAAGTCTTACCAATAATTGAATTAATTACATCATAATACAAAAATGAGAAGAAGACAAATAAAAAGTCTTCTTTTTTTTAAAAAAGACAAAT
>JAAZKW010000051.1 GCA_012799635.1 Mollicutes bacterium | reverse complement strand
TTGTTCTTTCATAGTTAATATTATATTTCCTTTCATTATTTTCTTCCTTTCTAGGAAGATTATATTATATAAGACTGACATTTTCAAAAAACTAACTATACTGACATTATCATAAAACTATTACAATTGGAATAAAAACTATTGCATAATTTACATCTTTATAGTAATATATACATATGAAAGCACGAAAGTGTTTTTTTAATGGAGGAGATTCTATGGCGAAGGTATCGAAAAAAAGTAATAAGAATAAAGCCAAAAAAGAAAGTTATTTAAGTGGAGTTAAAAAAGAACTAAAACTTGTAAAATGGCCCACATGGAAAGAAGTTTTGAAAAATACTTTAGCAACAATAATTTTATGTTTTTTACTATCAGGTTTTTTTCTGCTTTTAAATTTACTGTTGTCAATTATTAAAGGATGGTTAGCATCATGAATATTGAAACAGATAAATTATGGTATGTAGTAAATACTTATTCAGGACATGAATTAAGTGTAAAAGAAAAGCTTGAAATGCGAATTGAATCCATGGGAATGCAAGATTATATTTTTAGAGTTATTATACCTGAAACTACAGAAGTGGAAATAAAAGATGGTAAGAAAAAAGAAAAAGTTAAAAAAATGTTCCCAGGATATGTTCTAGTTGAAATGATAATGACAGATGAAGCTTGGTATATTGTAAGAAATACTCCAGGGGTAACAGGTTTTATTGGTTCTTCTGGAAAAGGTGCGAAGCCAACACCACTTATGCCTCAAGAAATAGATAAAATACTTGCTAATATGGGTATGAGTAGGGTTGAAAGTGATGTTGAATTGGTTGTTGGTGATAATGTAAATATTATTGATGGACCATTTAACGGCATGAGTGGAAAAGTAGATAATATCGATAAAGAAAATAACCGACTAACAATAATTATTGATTTGTTTGGACAAGAAACTTCTGTAGATGTAGATGCATATCAAGTAAGTAAAATATAAATATCAAGTTAAGCTTGGTATTTTTTTAGACAATGAAAAACGCACTGAGTGTCAAATTCAGTACGTTTCCGTGGAGATATAATTCAAATCACCTATAGACAGACAAATGATTTGAACGGGTCAAGATCCACATATGATCATACAGCTTAATAGCTTGACTAGATATAAGACCAGTAATTTATTAAATATAACGAAACCTCAGAATAAATAATAAACACTTGGTAGAATCATTTTGATTCTTCAAGATATAAATTAATATTTTCATATTAATTTATATATAACAACTACTGCTAATAATGATTCGCCATCATTATTCAACAATAATTGCGTATTCTTATGATAATCTAATAGAATTAACTAATAAATTATATAAAAACACTACTGTGATATAAATTAATATACCACAACTCCCTACTAAGCAATTTCATTGTAGCAATTTTTTTAAAACATGTCAACAATTTTTGTTGATTTTTTTTTAAAAGTGTGATATTTTTAGAAACAGTGGAGATAAGATGAAGAAGAATAATTTAATAAACTCAAATATTTTACACAAAAAAGGCTCTTTTTCATTTATTTCTAATTTTTAACAGTAATTTACATCATTACTGTTTTTTTTGTTTTAAAAGGAGGAGAAATGAAAAACGAAAAAAAAGAAAAGAAAACATCCAAATTATTGTATGACACACATGAAAAACCACCTATTGGCAAGTGGATTGTATTGGCTCTTCAGCATTTGTTTGCTATGTTTGGTGCTACAATACTTGTGCCAATACTTGTTAATAGTGCTGCAGGAGAAACGGTTTTAACTATTCCAGTTACTTTAGCTGCAAGTGGAATTGGAACATTGATTTACATCTTGTGCACAAAAGGCAAATCACCTGTATATTTAGGAAGTTCATTTGCTTTTATAACCCCTATTATAGTTGCTTATCAAAAAGGTGGTACAAGTGGCTTTGTAACGGGAATATTCTTTGCAGGAGTTGTTTATGTAATTTTTGCTTTAGCTATTAAGTTTTTTGGAAAAAAATGGCTTGAGAAATTACTTCCACCGATTGTAGTTGCTCCAATGATAATAATAATCGGACTTTCATTAGCACCAAGTGCTATATCGCAAATTGGCTTAAATAGTGATGTTATTGTATGGAAACATTTAATAGTTGCATTATTTACATTTTTAGTAACAGCGATAGCAGCAATAGCTGGAAAAGGTTTTGCAAAAATTATTCCCTTTTTAATAGGAATAGCTTCTGGTTATATTTTAGCAATATGTTTTGGAATCGTGGACTTTAAACCTGTAGCTGAAGCTGCTTGGTTTATCTTTCCAAAATTTTTACTACCATTTAAAGATTATACATTTAGTTTAAATGGTTTATTAACAATTGCCCCGGTTGCACTTGTTACAATATCAGAACATATTGGTGATCATATGGCTCTTAGTACCATTATTGATAAAGATTTAATTAATGATCCGGGTCTTGAAAAAACGTTGCTTGGAGATGGAATAGCAACAAGCGTTGCTGGGTTATTAGGAGGCCCTGCAAATACAACTTATGGGGAAAATACTAGCGTAGTTGGAATGACTAAAGTGGCTTCTGTGTGGGTTATTGGTCTTGCTGCGCTTTTAGCAATATTTATTGCATTTTTAGGAAAAATATCTGCTATTATATCGACGATACCTAATGCTGTTCTTGGAGGAGTATCACTTCTTCTTTATGGGTTTATTGCAGTAAATGGTTTAAAAGTTATTGTAAAAAACAAAATAGATTTTGAAAACTTAAGAAATGTAGTGGTAGTATCAACAATGTTAGTGTTGGGTCTTGGTGGTGCAGTTATTACAATTGGAACTGGTGATGTATCTATATCCTTTACAGGAATGGCTCTTGCTGCAATAGTGGGCATTTTACTTAATCTTTTCTTGCCACAAGAAAAATAAATTTTTTAGAAAGCAGATGTGAAAATATCTGCTTTTATTTTGTCTAAAATTTGAATATTATAGATTTTTATTTATATATATAGTACAATATTTTTGGAGGCAAACATGGGATTAAAGCTTGAAAATGTTACAAAAACTTATGGTAAGAAAAAAGCGGTAGATAACATTTCTTTTTCTATTAATAAACCAGGTATTTTTGGTTTGTTGGGCACTAATGGAGCAGGTAAAACAACAACTATAAGAATGATTTTAGATATTTTATCAAAAGATAGTGGTTCAATTACTTGGAATGGAAAAAACGTTAGTAGAAAGGATGTTAATTTTGGATATTTACCTGAAGAAAGAGGAGTATATCCTAAAATTAAAATCATAGATCAGCTAATATATTTTGCGAAACTAAAAGGTATAAGTAAAGAAGATAGTATAAAATCTATAAATAAATGGGCAAAAATACTAGAAGTAGAAGAATATATACAGATGACCCCTGATAAACTTTCTAAAGGGAATCAACAAAAGATTCAATTTATGACCGCTATTATCCATGATCCGGAATTATTAGTGTTGGATGAACCTTTTAGTGGGCTTGACCCAGTGAATACAGGAATACTTAAAAAAGTTATCTTGGAATTAATTAAAAAAGGCAAATACATTATAATGTCAGCTCATGAAATGCATACAATCGAAGAGTTTTGTTCAGATATTATTATTCTTGATAAAGGTAAAACAGTATTAAAAGGCAATTTAAATGAAATTAAAAGTACTTATCCTGCTAATAGGGTTTCGGTAATTACTGAAAAAGGAATTGATGATATTATTGAAGAAGCAAAACTGGAAATTGAAAATAGCCATGATAATTATTATTTGATTAAAGTTAAAAATGAACAAGAAGCTTGGAATTTATTAAAAAAGATAGTTAAGAAAAATATATTAATTACTAAATTTGAGATAATGAAACCAACATTAAACGATATATTTGTCGAGAAAGTTAGAAGTTAGAATGAAAGATATTTTTATAGTTATGAAATTTACCATTTTGGATATGGTTAAAAGAAAGGCATTTATAATATCCACAATAGTTATACTCCTTTTAATAGTAGGAGGTTTTGCCGCTGTTAAAATATTTAGTGGTGATGGTAAAGTAAAAGTTTTGACAATATTAGTCCATGATCAAGAGAATATTTTTAATAATAAACTTGATAATCTTAATTTAAAAGAACTGGGATATAAGTTTTCCAAAACAGATAAAAGCATTGAAGATATTAAATCAAAAGTAAATAGTGATTCAGATGTTGATGCTTTAATTATAAATAAAAATAAAGATGGTAGCATTGTTCTTACTTATATTGTTAAAAATTTGTTTTTTTCAAACGGTATACCTGAAGATCTAGCAAATATTCTTTCATCTGTATATACAAGTAATGGACTTGAAAAGTTAAACTTAACTAAAGAACAAATTGCTTCTTTAAATCCAGTTTTTGAATATAGATATGAACAAGCAGGCGAGGAAGTAAAAGGTAATATTGCTGTAATGATGGGTATTTCAATAATTTTATTTTATGCAATATATTTTTGTGCTTTTCAAGTTTCAAGTTCAATTACAACTGAAAAAACTTCAAAAATTATTGAAATGCTTGTTACCTCAACATCTCCTCGAAATATTGTTTTGGGTAAAACTCTTGGAATAGGAATCGTCGGTCTTTGCCAATTAGCATTAAATATATTAACATCTTTTATTTGTGCTAGAATTTTTATTGATAAACAAGTATTATCTAAAGTAGTTGATTTATCTACTATTACAGTATCATTAGCATTAATTACTTTATTATACTTTATTTTAGGTTATTTAACCTACGCATTATTATATGCTTTAACTGGTTCAACGGTAAGTAAACCAGAAGATGTTCAATCGGCAAATGGACCAGTTGCAATAATTGCAGTTATAGGTTTTTATCTTTCATATTTTACAATGATGAATCCAACAGGGAAATTAAACTTACTTGCGGCATTATTACCAATATCTTCGCCATTTTGTATGCCACTTAGAATAATGATGGGTCTGGCAAGTTATAAAGAAGTGATTTTGTCTGTGCTTATATTAATAATTACTATAATAGTTGTTGCTAATATTTCAATAAAAATATATACAAGAGCTATTTTATATAGTGGTAGTAAATTAAATTTTAAAAAAATAATTATGTTATATAAGCAAAAGTAGCGTTGTGTAGAATATTGAATAATCACAAATAAATAATTGTGATATAATGAAAAAGGTGATGTTTTGAAAAAATTATTATTATTTTCAATTTGTATTTTGATATCAGGATGTAGCTATGATGAATACAAAATGCCTAAAGACGTTTATATAAAAGAAGAAGAAGTCAGAATTCAAGTATTTGAAGAAAACCGTTATCTTGAAGAATTGATTAAAGAAAGTAATGCTAAAATATTGAATAGTAAAGATATTTTAAATACTGAAAGTATTGGAATAAAAAAACAACAGTTTCTTATGAATATAATAAAAGAGTATATAAACATGATTTAGAATATGAAGTTTATGATGATATTCCTCCTTTTGTTTTGGGTTATACTAAAAACATTAATGTGTTAGTAGGAAGTGATTATAATATATGTGAAACAATAAATGCTATTGATAATTATGATCGCAATTTATCATGTAAAGTGGAAGGAAATTATGACTTAATGCAAGTTGGAATATATAACCTGAGTATTATATCTTTTGATTCAAGTGGTAATGAGTCTAAAAGAGATATTAAATTGAATGTAGTAGAAAGGATGCCAAATATACCAGAAAGTAAACCTCCTGTGCGCCCCAAAATATTATTTGATGATGTAATAGCTAAGTATAAAAAGGATAATACTGCTATTGGAATAGATGTTTCTAAATGGCAAGGGGTAGTAGACTTTGATAAAGTTAAGAATGCTGGAGCAGAGTTTGTTATAATGAGAATGGGAGTAAATTCAGCCATTGAAAAAGATATTGAAGAAGATAGTTATTTTCAAATAAACTATAAGAATGCTAAAAAAGCTGGGTTGAAAGTTGGAGTTTATGTTTATACAACGGCAACAACAAGAAAGAAGGCAAAAGAGCATGCAAAATGGGCAATTAAAACTTTAAAGGGCGAAAAACTAGACTTTCCAATTGCGTTTGATTGGGAAAACTGGAAGTATGTGAAATATTATAATATAAGTATTAAGGACTTACATGATGTTTACGATACATTTGCTAGTAGTTTAAAAAAAGCAGGTTATGATACTATGCTTTACGGTAGCAAATATTATTTAGAAAAGATATGGGATGTAAATAATAAAACTATATGGCTTGCACATTATATAGATAAAACAACATATCAAGGGAATTACTTATTATGGCAAATGTGTGATACTGGACGTATTGAAGGCATAAATGGAGATGTTGATATAAATATTTTATATAAATAAGGAGGATGAAAATGAAGTTATGTATAATTTATGGAGGGGTTTCTACTGAACATGAAGTTTCAGTGTGGAGCACAAAATCAATATGCGACAATATTGATAAAGATAAATACAAGATAAAAAAAGCTTTTATCAGTAAAGAGGGTATTTGGTATGATGAGCATTCGAATGAAATAGAGAATGTTATGGCATATTTAAAGCAATTTGATGTAATATTTCCAATGTTACATGGATTATATGGAGAAGATGGGACAATTCAAGGTTTATTTGAAATGATAAACGTTCCTTATGTTGGTTGCAAGGTTTTATCTTCAAGTATTTGTATGGATAAGGGATATGCTAATCTTATTTTTGATCAATATGGTATAAGCCAATGTAAATATATATATGCAAAAAAATATAAAACATCGGAGTATTTATATTTTGATGAAAATAATATTGAACACAATCTTGATATAGATGAATTGATTGAAATAACTATAAAGAAAATTAAAAAATTTCCAATGTTTGTTAAACCATCAAACTCTGGTTCTTCAGTTGGAATTACTAAAGTATATCAAAAAGAAGATTTAAAAAAGGCGATATTATATGCTCTTAAATTTGATAATAAAATTCTTATTGAAGAAGGTATTATAGGAAGAGAAGTTGAGATAGCGATTCTTGGTAGCAATGAAACAGGTTATGAAGTATCTACAGTAGGCGAAATAATATCGGCAGAAGATTTTTATACTTATTCTGCTAAATATGAAAATGAAAAATCAAAGGTAATTATACCCGCTAAAATTGATAAAAAAGTTTTAAAAGAAATTCAAATGATGGCAGAAAAAGCTTTTAAAGCAGTAGATGGTAGCGGACTTGCTCGAATTGATTTCTTTATTCAAGAGGGAACAAATAAAGTATATTTAAATGAAATAAATACGATGCCAGGATTCACTAATATAAGTATGTACCCATCATTAATGATGGATTATGGTTATACATATTCTGAAATAATTGATAAACTTATAGAACTTGCTATTAAAAGTAAATAGTGCATCTTTACAAAGAGCATTATAAGTGGTATAATTTTTGAAATCAGTGCGAAAAGACAACAATATTACACGATTTATAAAGAGAGTTAGTGTGTGGTGGAAACTAATTAATAATGTAATATTTACTACTTTTCAAGAGGATTAATAAATCCCGGTTTATAGCCGTTATATAAAATTAAGTAAATATAGGATGGTAACGTAAGAAATTACTCCTTAGGGTATCATCTTTTTGTTTTAGAAGGAGGAAATAAGATGAAAAATATTAAAGAAGATGAAAAACTAAGTGTTTTGAATCATAGTTGTGCTCATTTATTAGCACAAGCGATAAAACACTTATATCCTAAAGCAATGTTTTGGGTTGGCCCAGTGATCGAGGATGGGTTTTATTATGATATTGATTTGGGTGATATAACTTTAACCGAAGAGGATTTGCCAAAAATAGAAAAAGAAATGAAGAAGCTTTCAAAAGATGGCAAAAAAATTCTTAGAAATGAACTTAGTAAAGAAGATGCATTAAAAATGTTTAAGGGCGATCCATATAAGATTGATTTAATTAACCATTTTGATGAAGGAGAGCTAATAAGCTGTTATACTCAAGGGGATTTTACTGATCTTTGTCGTGGTCCTCATGTTGAAAATGTTAAGTTATTAAAACATTTTAAACTATTAAAAGTTAGTGGGGCATACTGGAAGGGTGATGCATCAAATAAAATGCTTCAACGTATATATGGGATATGCTTTGAAACTGAAGAAGAATTAAATGAATATCTAAACTTTCTAGAGGAAGCAAAGAAAAGAGATCATAAGAAGCTTGGAAGAGAGCTTGACTTGTTTATGATGAGTGATTATGGCCCAGGATTCCCCTTTTTCTTAAACAATGGAATGATTATCAGAAATGAACTTGAAAACTTTTGGTATAAAGAGCATACCAAAGAAGGTTATGAGTTTATTAAAACACCGATTATGTTAAATAAAGAACTTTGGGAATTATCAGGTCATTGGTCTAATTATAGAGAAAACATGTATATTAGTGAAATAGATGAAAGGACGTTTGCTATTAAACCTATGAATTGTCCAGGTGGGATGCTTGTATATAAAAACTCTTTGCACTCATATAAAGATTTGCCAATAAAGATTGGTGAATTAGGACTAGTGCATAGACATGAGGCAAGTGGTGCTTTAAACGGTTTATTTAGAGTTAGAGCAATCACTCAAGATGATGCCCACATTTATATGAGAGAAGATCAAGTTGAGGATGAAGTTATTAAGTTAATTAATTTTATTGATAGAATTTATTCAATATTTAACCTTTCATATCAAATAGAATTATCAACAAGGCCAGAAAATTATATAGGAAGTATTGACATTTGGAATAAATCAGAAAAAGTACTAGAGGAAGCTTGTCACAAGGCTGGCCATGAATGTAAAATTAATCCGGGAGATGGGGCTTTTTATGGGCCAAAACTTGATTTCCATATTAAAGATTCACTTGGAAGAGTGTGGCAATGTGGAACTATTCAGTTGGATATGAATTTACCTGAAAGATTTGATTTAAATTATATTGATACAGATGGTAGTAAAAAAAGACCAATTATGCTTCATCATGTAATATTTGGTTCTATTGAAAGATTTATGGGCATTTTAATAGAACACTATGCAGGATTGTTTCCACTTTGGTTAGCACCAAAACAGATAAATATTATTCCTGTTAATAATGAATATCATTTAGAATATGCAACAAATATTTTTAATAAATTAAAGGAACTTGGATATCGAGTAAGTCTTGATGATCGAAATGAAAAAATGGGTTATAAAATTAGGGAAAGTATTATGAAAAAGGTTCCTTATAATATTATTATTGGTCAGAAAGAAATTGATGATAATCTTGTTAGTTATAGATATAATAATGAAGAAGAAACAAAGAGTATGACTTTTAATGAACTGATTAAGATGTTAGATAAACAGATGCAGGAGAAAAAATAATATGAAAAAAATAGCTATAGTTACAGGTGCATCTTCGGGAATAGGAAGATATTTTGCTATAACAATTGAACAAAATATTGATGTTGATGAAATATGGTTAATTGCAAGAGATAAGGATAATCTTCAAATGGCTGCAAAGGAGATTAAAACAAAAACGAAAATACTTCCTTATGATTTAACTTTAGATTCTTCTTTTGATGATATTGAGAATTTATTTAAAAAGGAAAATGTCAATATTAAATTGTTAGTTAATGCAAGTGGCTATGGTAAATTTGATAAAACAACAAAAATATCTAGAAAAGAAAGTGTAGGAATGATAAAATTAAATTGTATGGGAGTAACTAGTATGTGTATAATAGCTCTTCCATATATGAAAAAAGATTCGAGCATTATTAATATAGCATCAGTAGCAGCATTTCAGCCAGTGCCTTATATAAATATATATGCAGCAACTAAAGCTTATGTTTTACGTTTTTCTAGAGCTCTTAATATGGAACTTAAAAAAAGTGGTATTCATATTTTAGCAGTATGTCCATTTTGGACTAAAACCAATTTTTTTAAAAGAGCTGTTGGCAAAAACGAAGTAGTAAAAAAGTATGTTGCTATGTATGAACCAAAAGACATCATAACAAGGGCGTGGAAAGATTTAAAAAAGGGTAAAGAAGTAAGCGAGTATGGCTTTATTGCAAGGAGTCAAGTTTTTCTTACAAAATTAGTACCACATAAATTAATAATGAAAATTTGGATGAAGCAACAAGGTTTAGAATGATAACCATATTTAGAAGGAGGATGATAAAATTATGGATATTCTGTTTGTATTAATTGTTTTTGTCATAATAATTATTTTAAGTTCACTAAGACAAATTAATCAATTTGAAAGAGGAGTTAAGTTTACTTTAGGAAAGTTTACTAAAATTATGGAACCGGGCTGGAGAATAGTCTTACCTGTTATACAATCATATAAAAAGGTTGATATTCGAACTAAGGTAGATGATGTTCCTGAGCAAGAAGCGATTACTAAAGATAATATTTCAGTTAGAATTAATGCTGTGATATATTATAAAGTGTTTGATGCATCTCTTGCAATTTTAGAGGTAGAAAACTTCTATTATGCTACTGCACAATTAGCTCAAACAACAATGCGTAATATTGTAGGTAGTGTTACTCTTGATGAGTTATTAACTGAAAGAGAAACTGTTGCAATAAAAATTAAAGAAATAGTTGATGCAGCAACTGATCCATGGGGAATAAAGGTAGAGGATGTAGAACTTAAAGATATTTCATTAACTGATGAAATGAAAAGAGTAATTGCAAGAGCAGCTGAAGCTGAAAGAGAAAAGCTAGCAGTTATTACAAAGTCGGAAGGCGAAAAAGAGGCTGCTAGGAATCTGGCGGAGGCAGCAACTATTCTTCATAATGCACCAGGGGCTCTCCATTTAAGAACACTTGAAACAATTAATGATGTTTCATCAGATCAATCAAATACAATTTTATTTGCAATGCCTCTTGAAGTCCTAGAGGCTTTCAAAGGAATTGCTGATAAAAGCAAGAAAGAATAAAGCGCTAAAAAGGACGTAAAAGCGTCTTTTTTTATTCAGTAAATTACAAATGTAATAATTAGGTAAATAAAAAAACGAAAATCTTAGTGAAATTCGCTTTATTATTTATATGGGGCGAGATAAGGGAATCGAACCCTTGAGTAATAGAGCCACAATCTACCGTGTTAACCACTTCACCAATCCCGCCATAAACGTATTAATAGGATATCAAATATCAAGGTCTTTTTCAAGTAATTTGCGCATTTTTGTTTTTATTCTTTGAATTGTATTGTCAATTTGTTTTGGGCTTTTATTTAGTTTTTTTGCTATTTCTTTGTATGACATTTCGTTTATCATTAAAATAAATACTTTGTATTCTAAAGAAGAAAGATTATTTTTAGCAATACTAATAATTTCTTGTATTGTTTCTAAAGAGGTTAAATTATCAAGGGGATTAAATTTGTTGTCAGCACTTATCATATTTATAAGTTCAGTGCCACTATCTTCATTAACGATGTTTAATGATAATGTTTCGTTTAACAATTTATATTTAGAAGTAGTAAACTTATTTATATACTTTCTAATTCTTCTTTCAATACATATAGTTAAAAATGTTCTAAGTAGGGTATTTTTATTATCTTTATATGAATTAATTCCGTCTGAAAAACCATAAGATGCTTCACATCTTATTTCTTCTTCATCAATTTGGAAAATACTTATAAGATAACTATATTTTTTAATTAAAATATCAATAATATAGCTATACTTTTCAAAAATAATGTTTTTAATATTTTCGTCATTTTCACATATTAATGAAGCTAACTCATTTTCATCAACATTATCATATTTATTCATTATAAAACCCCATTTCATATAATATTATTGCAGCAGCTACTGAAGCATTTAAACTATTTATTTTTCCTTTCATAGGAAGAGATATAGTTATATCACTGTTTTTCTTTACAATTGGTGTTACACCATATCCTTCATTGCCGATAATTAATGCGTTTTTCCCTTTATAATTTTGTTTTTTATAATTTTCCCCATCCATATCAGCACAATAAATAAAATAACCGTTTTGTTTTAATTTATCAATAGCGTTAATTAGGTTTGTTACCATGATAATTTTGACATTATTGATGGCTCCTGCACTTGTTTTATACACTGTATCATTTACAAGAACACTACGATCTTTAGGGATAATTATTGATTTAACCCCTATGCACTCACACGTTCTAATTATCGCTCCAAAATTATGAGGGTCATTTAAGTGGTCAAGAATAACAACAAGATTTCCCTCTATATCATTTATAGTATAATATTCATAATCAAAAATATCCATTATAATACCTTGATGGTTACCAGCAACTTTTTTATTTAACACAAAATTATCAACCATTTCATATTTAATATTATTATCTTTTAAAAAGGGGATATAATCTTTATTTGAAATATATGCTTTTCTTATTTTATCTTTCGAAATTTCGTGTAAAACGTTTTTTCCATAAACTAACATAGTATCCTCCAATTGATTATAATTATATCAGATTATTAAAATTTATACAGAAAATATGACAAAGTTAGTCAATAAAATTTTGGTTTCAAGTTATCTTTTTAAAGCACAATTTTTTCTTGGGTATAAATATAATTATAAAATTCACTACAAGATATATTAAATTTTGGTTTATCATATTTATATATGTTTACTTTAGATGGAGATTTTATTTCATTTTTATGACTTTTTATAAATTTAAATTTAACATTAAGCAATAATTCCTGTAAGTTTTTATATTTATGAATACCCTTTTCTTGAGCCCAGGAATGTTCGAACCAATATACTTTATTATTTTTAAAATATACAAGAAAAGTATGGGAAAGGAGTTTTTCTTTATCATCAATACAAATAAAGTATGTTTTGGTTGGTATATTAATATCTTCAAACAATTTTCTTTCGAGTTCAACTTGATCCCAACAAACACCGACTTTCTTGCTTAATAATTCTTTAGGAGACATTAAATAATATTCATTACTAAATATATCTTCAATATTTTCATCAAGAAAAATATTTTGCCCTTTTTTATTTAAAAAGCCATATTCAATATCTTCCATCATTATCATTATTTTTTTAATACTATTCATTTGTTTTTCACCATATATATTATACTCTATAAACTAAAAAATCAAACATTTCGATTGATTTTTACATTCAAAGTTCGAACCATGCGAACATATTTATTAATGGTGCCGAAGGGCTGAATTGAACAAGCCACCTTACACAAACAAAGTGTACGTTCTAACGTTAAAACTACTTCGGCGTCTACTTAATGGTGCTGGAAATAAGATTTGAACTTACGACCTTTGCTTTACGAGAGCATTGCTCTACCAACTGAGCTATTCCAGCAACGTATGTATATTATAAACTAAAATGTGCTGTTTTTCAAGGTTTTTATGCTAAAAAACTTGCTAAGCAATGAAATAAATTTAAACTCTAATTATATATTTAATCAAATAAAATTAATAAGTTATGAAGTAATATAAAATATTATTTTTTCTTTTTTATTTTGAGCCAGTTTTTTCCGTCAACAATTCTAGTTATAAGCATTGAAGCAGCTGAATCACCAACAACATTAAGCAGAGTAGCTGGAGGATCGATAATTGTAGCAATAATGGTTAATATTGGTAAGGTGTTAACAGGAAAACCCATCATTATTAAAATAACCATTTCTGATATTGTTCCACCACCAACAGGAACAGCCGTAACAAGAAGATTGGCAATTAAAGAGACACCAATAATTTTAAATATTGATGAAAAAGAAGCTACATTAACATTAAATAAATATACTAGGAACATTACTTTAAAAACACTACCTATAACGGTGCCATCTTTATGAAAATTTGTGCCAAGAGGTATAACAGTTTCGGCAATATCACTCGGAACACCAATCCCTTTGGCAGTTTTTAAGTTGGCAGGAATAGATGCAGCAGATGAGCAAGTTGAAACTGAAGTTACCGTTGCCGGCATAATATTTTTCCAAAAAGATATAACTCCTTTTTTGCCTGCGGCAATATATGCATATAATGAGTAAATAATAAAATAAAATAGAAGGGCAATAACGGTGTAATAAATAAAGGTTTTAAAATATCCTGTTGCTATTTCTGAACCAAAATTGCCAACTAAAGCTGCAAAATAACATCCAAGACCAATTGGTGCATAATAAAATATAATATCAACTAATTTTAAGACAACTTTATTAGCTGACTCTAAAACTTTAATTAAATCCTCAGCATCTTTACCAATTTTATTTATAGCAAGCCCAGTTAATATAGATATTAAAACAAGAGCAATAATGCTATTTTTTGACAGTAAGTTAGGGAAATCATTTACACTAATTGCTTCAACTGTTCTTTTCAATATATTCATGTTTTCTTTTTCGTGGGAAACATTTGTTTTTACGTTTTTCATAATTTTAGTAGAATCTTTTGTATTTACTAATCTTACTGAGTATGTTGATATTAAACCTACTAGGCAGGCAATAAGTGAAGTTACTAAAAAAACAGCAAATGTTGTAATAATTACTTTACTGAGTCTTTTCGGTTTTTTAATTTTAGCAATTGATGTTGTAATAGTTAAGAAAATTAAAGGGACAATAATTACAAACATCATATTCATAAATAAATCACCAAAGGGGCTCAATATAACAGCTTTTTCTTTAGCAACAATACCAATAATTGTTCCTATAACAAGCGACAACAAAAGAAGTATTGTTTGTTTATAATTTTTCCATAATAGTTTCATATAATTCTCCTTTAAAGTGGTTTCATTATATCAAAATACTTTTTATAAAAAAAATGTACGATTCCACGTAAAATTGTGTGGAAATTGTAAAATCCACGATATAATGATAAAATATAATTGGTGATGAATATGAAAAAATATATAAAACTTAATAGTAACGATGAGCATTTAAGTTTAGGTAATTTTTTTAGAATAATTAAAGATTTATCAAAAAACAAATCAAATGCTATTCAAACGGATCTGTTTTCTATAATCTTCAATATTGATTATATTGCAGATACCACTGTTAATAACTATTTAGTTGGTTACAGGAGAATTGGAGATAAATATATTCAAGCTTTTTTAAATAGAATGAAAAAGTATAATAAAGATAAAAATGAGTTTGTTAATACTATATCTGCACTATTAAGTATAATTAAGGGGCAATTAGTAAACAACATTGATATAAATTATATTAATAACAGTAGAGAAGTAATTAATATATGCAATAAAATGTTTAATCTTGCAAAAAATGATGAACAAGTAAAAAAAGAAGAAATAGAAGAGATAAAAAAATATCTTGATAATAATAAATATTATGATGCGATTATATGTTTTTTAAATTATATAATATTAATAAAAAAGCAACCTATTTATGAAGAAAATCTTAAAAAAGAAGTTTTTGAAAATATTTTAAGTGATTCATCAATTAGTTCTAGTTCTTTAAAAAAGTATTTATCATTAAAATTAAAAGAAGGAATTAATTATTATCCTTCCTTAAAAAAACTTTCTAAAGAAGGTAATGCTTATGCTAGTTTTGAACTTGGAAGTAATGAATATTACGGTTATGTTTCGGGAAAGCCGAGATACACTATCGCTTATGATTTTTTATCTATTGCTGCTGATCAAAATCACGGTGGAGCTTGTTATATAATAGGTGTAATGCTTATTAAAGGATTACTTGGAAATAAAACAAACAATGATTTAAAAAGGGGATATAACTATTTAAAAAAAGCTTATAGCTTAAAAAATATTGCTTCATGTAATGTCTTGGGGAATATGTATAAAGATGGCATCTATCCATTAAAAAAAGATTTAAAAAAAGCAGTATATTATTATAACAAGGGTATTAATAGAGATTATTCTTTTTCTTATAACAATATGGGTTATTTATATGAAAAAGATGATTTTGAAAAGGCAATTAAATATTATTTGAAGAGTGCTGATTTAGGGGAAAGTTGGGCATGCAACAAAGTTGCTAATTATTATTATGATCAAAATGATATTGATAAAGCTTTTATGTATTATAAAAAATCAATTGATAATAATTATAGTGTAGTTAATTTTTATGCTTTTTATAATCTTGCAACAAAATATTATTTATATGGAAATGAAGTAGTTAAAAAAGATGAAAATAAAGCGATAGAATATTTAAATATTGCTAAAAATAACCACATATTAGAGGCATATTTGGAATTAATTAAATATTATATAATTAAATATAATAAAACTAAAGAAAAGGGATATTATTATTTATGCGAGCAATTAATAGATGACATTTCTAAAGAAGATAAATATAATAATAAGATAAAAAAGGATGTGGAAAAATTATTAAAATTAATTAAACAAGAAATTGATGTAAAATTATTAATAGATTTAAAATAACTATATAAAAAACAACTAATATGATATACTTATTAAAGAAAAGTAGGTTGATAAAATGTATATAGATTTAATTATCTTAATAGTACTAATCTTAATTGTAGCATGGTTTTTTAGAAGTTTTTCATCATTTGTATATATCATTGCAATAACAGATATTTTTTTAAGGATTTTAACTTTTTTAAAGAATAATATTGGAAATAATAAACTTGCTTTTTTTATTAACAAATATTTTCCAGAAAGCATTTTTGATATTATTAATAGCTATTCTGAAAGCACTTTGAATGCCTCATTGAAATGGGCTTTTGTAATAATAATGATAATATTTTTAATTTATACCATTCGGTATTTTTTAACAAAAAGGCGATAATGAAGATACAATATTTAAAATAAAGGTAATTAAAATTTGAACGAAATATAGTGCAAATTTTGTAAAAATGTGTTATTCTTTAGTTAGGATAGGGGTAAATATATAACATTAGAAATGATAAGTGTGATATTATTAAAATATTTATCAGATTCTATTATTCTATTGAAAGTTTAATGGAGGTTAATATGAATAATGAAACTAATAATATAGGTGGGCAAATAAATAGCCAAGATCAAGGTGGTGTTTTATTAGATACGAATGTAGCACCTGTTGAAAATTTGCAAGGAATGAGAATTGGAGATAATTTAAATGTTCAATCGACTACTTCAGTTGTAACAGAAACTCCTGTAGTAAGTCAACCAACACAAGTTCCTGTTGCGACTCCTACAGTTGAGCCAGCAGCTCCTGTTATACAAGCTGTACCAGAGGCAAATCAAACTATAAATCCAAACGTGGTTTCATCAATGCCACCTGAGGATGTGACAGTAGCAAGTGTAGCTCCTTCTGATTTGCAGCCAAAACCAGAAGATGTAATGACGGTTGCTCCGGCGCCAGTAAATCAGAATATTACTGGAGCTCAGGAAGGTCTTGGTGAAGCAAAACCAAAGAAAAAAGGTTTTTTAACGTTTATATTGATTTTAATAATTTTAGGTGCTTTAGGAGTGGGGGGATATTTTGTATATAAAGAATTCTTTAATAAACCTGCATCAGTTCCTGTGTCTCCTAATAATATTGAAGAAGAGCCTCCAATTGAAAATGAAAAAAATGACGTAATTCAATATATGGGAAGCGATTTTAAAATACCAGAAAATTATGAAGCAGAAATTAAAGAAAATGATTTGATTTTTAAATCTGATGATAAAATGTTTTTATTGAATTTTTACGAAGAATATGATATAAATTTAGTATTTTCATTTAGTAATTTTTATAATACGACTTCCGATACAGTATTGATAGATAATTATACTTTTTATATTTTTGAATATACTCAAGATGATAAAACATTTATGCCTTTTGTAATTAAAACGGCTGAAGGACATTATGGACTCGGTGGAATATGCGCGGTTAAAGAATATGCGTATGACTCTAGTGTTTTTGAAGATATGATAAAAATATTTGAATTAAATAATAGTGCTAACTTTAAAAAGGAAGATATGCTTAATGATTCGCTTCAGGCAAAGTACGATTTTGTACAAATAGCAATAGATGCATTTAATTAAAGTAGAAAAATCTACTTTTTTTATGTTATTTTTAAAAACATAAAAATTTTGGATGTTGTTAAAAAGCTAAAGAGATGATAAAATATTTAGCGGAATTACTATGCTTAGTTCCAAAGTGGTGGTATGTAATGTTTAATCTTGTATCAAATTATAAACCCAGTGGAGATCAGCCCAAAGCAATTAAAGATCTAGTTGATGGACTTTATGGAAATATAAAACATCAAGTTCTTTTGGGTGCTACAGGGACGGGAAAAACCTTTACAATAGCTAATGTTATTAATGAAGTTCAAAAGCCAACTTTAGTTATTGCTCATAATAAAACTCTTGCTGGTCAACTTTATGCTGAATTAAAAGAATTGTTTCCAGAAAATCATGTTGAATATTTTGTGAGTTATTATGATTATTATCAGCCAGAAGCATATGTCCCGTCATCAGATACATATATTGAAAAAGATTCATCAATTAATGATGAAATAGATGAGTTAAGACATAAAGCAACATCAGCTTTAATTAATTTTAATGATGTCATAGTTGTAGCATCTGTTTCATGTATATATAATATTGGGGAGAAAGAAGCTTATGAGAATAATATGCTTGCAATAAATATTGGGGATAGTTTTACTAGAAATAATTTATTACTTAAATTAGTTGATATGAATTATGAAAGAAGTGAACTTGATTTTCATCGAGGAACTTTTCGTGTAAGGGGAAATAGTATAGACATAATACCTATTAATGAAAAAGAACAAGGCATTAAAATTGATATTGAAGATGGTAAAGTAGAGGATATATATATATTTGATCCTCTTACTGGTATTAATATAAAAGAAAAAAGAACGGTTATTATTTCTCCAGCAACTTTATTTATGATTAATCATGAAAAAATGGAAAAAGCATTAAATAATATAAAAATAGAGCTTAAAGAAAGATTACAAGAACTTGAAAAAGATGGAAAACTTTTAGAAAGGCAAAGGCTTGAAGAAAGAACTAATTATGATATGGAGATGCTTAAGGAAACAGGTTTTTGCAGTGGAATAGAAAATTATTCAAGGCATTTAGCTTTAAAAGAAAAAGGAACAATGCCAACAACTTTAATAGATTTTTTCCCTAAAGATTTTTTATTAGTAATAGATGAAAGTCATGTAACAATTCCTCAGATAAGAGCAATGTATAATGGTGATAGAATGCGAAAGCAAACTCTTGTTGATTATGGCTTTAGATTACCAAGCGCACTTGATAATAGGCCGCTTAAATTTACTGAGTTTATAAATAAAATTAATCAAGCTATCTTTGTATCAGCAACTCCTGCTGAATATGAACTTGAACTTACAGGTGGAAAATATATTGAGCAAATTATTAGACCGACAGGGCTTTTAGATCCTACTATTGAAGTAAGAAAGTCAAAAGGACAAATAGATGATATTATTAGTGAAATTCATAAAAGAGCAAAACAAAATGAAAGGGTGTTAATAACAACTCTTACTATTAGAATGTCGGAAGAACTTACAAATTATTTAAAGGAATTGAATATAAAAGTTGCATATCTTCATAATGAAATAAAAACTTTAGAAAGACCACAGATTATTCATGATTTAAGAAGTGGTATATACGATGTAATAGTAGGAATTAATCTTTTAAGAGAAGGTCTTGATATACCTGAGGTTAGTTTAATATGTATACTTGATGCTGATAAACAAGGTTTTTTGAGAAGTGAGAGAAGTTTAATTCAAACAATAGGAAGAGCAGCGAGAAATAAAAATGGGCATATTATAATGTATGCAGATAATATAAGTGATGCAATGGAAAAGGCTATAAAGGAAACTAAAAGAAGAAGAGATATTCAAGAAAAATATAATAAAGTAAATAATATTGAGCCAAAAACTATTGTAAAAGAAATTAAAGAGGTCGTTTCAACATCACTCAAAAGTGATAACAAAAAGATTATGAGCAAGAAAGAAAAACAATTAACAATCATGCGTCTTGAAGAAGAAATGAATAAAGCTGCTAAAGTGTTGGACTTTGAAAGAGCTATGGAACTTCGAAATGCATTATTTGAATTGAAAGAAGAATAAGATTCTTTTTTTCCGCTTCGTTTTATGCTAAAATAATAATAGAGTAGAGGGTGATTAGAAGTGAGACCGGTTTATATTTTTGGGCATAAAAGCCCTGATACAGATTCTGTTGCTTCAGCAATAGCACTTGCTTATTTAAGAAATAAATTAGGTAGCAAATCAATAGCAAAAGTAATAGGACCATTAAACAGAGAAACTAGATTTGTTCTTGATTATTTTAAAGTGCCAGCACCTTCGTATTTAAACGATGTTAAAATGCAAATATGTGACGTTGAATACTTGAAAAACAGTTTTGTTAGTAGAACCGATAGTATTCAAATGGTTTATAATAGAATGAAAGAATTAGGTTTAACAGCCATTCCGATTGTTAATGATAGTAAGGTGTTAACGGGATATGTTTCTTTGGAAAATATAATGGATTTTTTAATAAAGTCCAAATCTAAACTTAAAACTAATCTAAAGCATTTAGTAAGTGTTTTAGAGGCTACAATTATTAACAATAGTGCAAGTAATTTTGAAGGAAATTTAGTTTATAATCAAGAATCTTCCGTTAATGAAAATGATATAGTAGTGATTAACAATAATGTAGATAAGTTTTTAAATAAGAACATGAAATTATTAATAATAGCTGATAATAAACCTTTAAATAACAAGCAAAAAAAACTTATAGTACAAAAAAATATAAATGTAATAGTAAGTCCTTATGATATATTGAAAATATCTAAAAAAATAATATTAACTAATTTTATTAACAACATTAAACTTACTCCAAATCCAAAAACCGTAAATATTAATAGTTATTATACTGATTTTTTATTGTTATCGAAGAAAGCAAATTATAATAATTATCCTATTATAAAAGATAATAATGTTTGTCTTGGAGTACTTAAACTTTCTGATATTAGAAATTATGAAAAAAAGAAGGTTATTTTAGTTGATCATAATAATTACGAACAATCAATAGATGGTCTTGAAGAGGCAGAAATTTTGGAAATATTTGATCATCACAATTTGGGTAATATTGGTACAACAATGCCTATTTATTTTAATTGTAGGCCAGTAGGTTCTACAGCAACAATTATTTACGACAGTTATAAAAAAGAAAGAATTGTTCCTCCTTCTCAAATAGCTGGTTTGATGCTTTCAGCTATTCTTTCTGATACATTATTGCTTTCCTCTCCAACAACTACTGATGTTGATATTAAGGCGGTTAAAGAGCTTGCTAAAATAGCAGGAGTTGATTATAAACAATATGGAATGAAAATGTTAAGAGCGGCAAGTTCTATAAAAGGGTTGAGTATGTCTGAATTAATTAATCAAGATTTTAAAACATATACAGTAAGTAATAATGTTTATGGAATATCGGTTATTACGTCTATGGATTTTGATGTTATCAGTCAAGATATGGATAAATATATAGAAAGATTAAATGAAATGAGTAAAAAAGATTTTAAGGGAGTATTATTATTTATCACAGATGTATTAATGCAAGGTAGTTATGTTATTTATAACAAGGGCAGTGAAGAACTGTTAAAAACTGCGTTTAATTTAAAGAGTATAAAAGAAGGACAATTTTTAGAAGGTGTAATTTCAAGAAAGAAACAAATACTTCCAGCATTATTGAAAGAGCTTGAAAAATAATCGAAAATTTTGTGTGTTAACAAGGATAAATTATATGGACAGGTTGCAAAAAGTAATAGCTAATTTAGGTTATTGTTCTAGAAGAAAAGCAGAACAATTAATTTTAGATGGAAAAGTATCTGTTAATGGAAAGGTTATTAGAACTTTAGGAACGAAAGCAAATTATAGTGATAATATTGAAGTTGAAGGGATGATACTTAATAAAAATGTGAATAAAGTATATTTTCTTTTAAATAAACCGAGGAATATTATATGTAGTAGCTTTGATGAAAAAGGAAGAGATACTGTTGTTAGTCTGATTGATACAAATTATAGAATATATCCTATAGGAAGGTTAGATTATGATACAACAGGGTTAATCATTCTTACTAATGATGGAGATTTAGCAAATCGTTTAATGCATCCTAAAAATAATGTTCCAAAAACATATCTTGCAAAAGTAGAGGGTGTAATTGATAAAATAGCCATTGACAAATTAAAAAAAGGCATAATTATTGATGAAAGAAAAGTTGATATAATTGACTTTAAAATAAAGAAAAAAGATAATGAAAAAAAGATTACTTATATATTAATAACTATTATTGAAGGCAGGAATCATATTATAAAAAATATTTTTGATATTTTGGGATATCCTGTAATAAAGCTTACAAGAACAAATTATAGCTTCTTAAATATTGGTAATCTTAAATCGGGTGAGTATAGGCCTCTTACCAAAAAAGAAATAAAAAGGCTTTATAATGAATAAATAGGAAAGTTTTTTCCCTATTTATATATTATTAATAATTTAATTTTCTTCATTTTCAGTAATTTTTATTGCATTTACAGGACATGAATTTTTTGCAATGACAAGTTCTTCTGAATCGGGATTTTCACTATTAATAATAATTGCTTTTCCTTCATCATTAAAATCAAAGTGCTCACCATCAAGTGAAACACACGCACCACAACCAATACAAAGTTCATCATTTAAAGTAATTTTTTTCATAATAGCCTCCTTTCCACATTATAGTAAAAGTATTTTAAAAAAGCAATAATTTGCTTTTACTATTTACGGTAAGTGTGCTATTATTATAATAGAGGTGGATAGCATGAATCCAAGAAATGATGCTACTGATAATGATTCAGCGATATTTTCTAGGGCGAAACGTAATAAAGAGTTATATGAGCAAATAGATGATATGGAACTTAATACTATTGAAATAAAGAGCAATGCCACAGTAATATCTGAAAATAATAGTGGTAATGTTGACGTGGAAAAAATTAAAAGTATTCTTGATACTCATTATAAAGATACAACAAAAAGTCCTTTGGATGTTCAAATGGAAGAACTTTCAAGAAAAAAAGATGAAACTAAAGAGTATGATATAAATGTTATCATTGATAAAGCTAAAGAAGAAAAAGATGATGATTATAGTGTAGACAGAGTGCAAAAGTTGCGCAATACACAGTATGAAATACTAAATAGTTTAAAAATAAATGAAGAAGATGATAAACACTTTAAAACATCGTCGGATCCAGAAGTGCTTAAAAGATTAATTGATACAATTAAATTAAATGAAGAAGAAATAAAAAATAAAAACAATCAAAGCCAAGCTGATACTAATATTGATCCACTTAATATATTTGGTGATTTAGAAGATGGTGGGAATACTGAAATAACAAATATAATTGAAGAAAAAGCTGATACCAAAGAAACTGCTTTTTTCACAGAGGAAAGCACATTTAAAAGTAAAGATTTTGAGGAAAAATCAAAGGATAAAGACATCGAAGCAGTCGATGGAAAATCAAGTGCTTTTATTAAAATATTGATATTTATATTAATATTAATATTTATATTAGGAATAGTAATACTTGTAAAATCATTTTTATAATAAATAGGTGATAAAATGAATAAAGAGATTTTTATAAGTGAGTCGTTTACTAATAGTATCAATCAGTATTTAAGATGTAAAAATAAACCAGATGGAATAGAGTTTAATTCTTTTTTAGTTGTTCTAGTTAGAATACTAGTTATTATTTATGATGAACTTGATATTGTTAACCCTTTTTATCTTAACAAGGAGGAGGTTTTATATCGTAATTTACAAAAATATGGATATCCAAGAAATAGTATCGTTTCCTTTTTTAATATGTTCAATAAGTTTGATGAAAACCCTTCTGAAAAAGTTTTCATAGAACTTCAAAAAAGTGTTGTAGATATGTTTTCTAAAAAGAAAAAAGCTATTAAAGTATCTAGTGGAGAAATAGAAAAGATTAAAGGCTTGCTTTTTTCACCTGATGCATGTAATAGTTTAATAGTTTCTTATAATTTTATGATGACGAAAAATCCTTATGAAGTTATGAACTATTTCATAACCAAAATAAGCGAAGAAGAAAACGAAGTAAAGTCAGTAAGGAAGAAAGAATTTCTTAATTTGGAAGCTTATGAAATATTAAGATATTCTTTGGATGAAATAGAAAAAATGAGCGTTGATGAACTTGATGCTGTAAATAAAAAAGTATATAATTTTTTTAATATAAATGTAAATACAATAAACAAGGAATATTTACTTAATAAGGCAGTTTATAATTATAGTCATCCAAAGTCAGCTTTTTCAACGGGTAATGGATATGTGGATATATTGTTTTATTTAGCAATAACTGCTACAATAGGGTTTGTTATCTTTATATTAACAATAATTTTTTAGGAGAATTATGAAAATTAAAATTAATGAAATAGAGTATGAAATAATTGAAAATAACAACGATGCTATAGAGATTGATGTTTTAGAAGAAAAAATAACGGATTATTTTGATAGTTATGATTATATAGTGGGTGATTGGGCGTATGGAAAAATTCGACTGAAAGGTTTTAACGATAAGAAAAATAAGAATTTTAAAGAAATAAATAATTATAAAAATATTAACACATATATTGAGAGAGATTGTGCTTTTGGTTGTCGATATTTTATATTAAAAAGGATTGCAAAAAAATAGTTATTTTGTTATACTGTTTTATAGTAGAAGGGATTGAGTATTGTGAGTAAGATTAAAATAAATTTAACTAGTGGAGCAACAGTTGAAAAAGCTCTTGTTACTTGTTTCAAAGGAACTAATGGAGATTATATTGTTTTTGATAATGAAACAAATGGTCCTATGGGATATCCTGTGATTTGTATTAGTAAATTTACTGGAACAGGATGTGAAAAAATATATGATCCAACTGAGTGGGGTTCAGTTAAAGATAATTTAAAAACTATAATTGGGGGCACAAATCTTCCATATTTGGTTGTTCCTAATATTTTATCAGCTCAAGATGACTTTTTTACGCCACTTACATTACCTTCACCGTCGTTTGAATTATTAAAAAATGTTTATAAACCAGAAGATAATACACCTCCAATACCACCGGCAGAACACTCACAAGTAGTTGTGCCACCAGTGTCAGAAGAACCAGTTATGCCTGATGAAAGTATATCTTTGGGCTCTGCTCCTGCCCCTGCTGTAGAGCAACCAACACCACCTGTTGTGGAAGCACCACAACCACAAGTTGTACCGGAAACACCAGTTGTTCCTGAAGTACAAATTGCACCAATGATTGTTGAAAATCAGGCAGCAGCTACTACACAACCAATTGTTTCTAACGTAACAACAATTAATCCAGAACCGGGGCCAGTACCAACACAAACTCCAGTTGAAGAGGAACCAATCGATATTGTTGCACTAAAAGAAAACTTTATGAAATCTTGTGAAAACATGTTTGATGGTTTAGTTAATAAATTAACAAATAAACCCTAGTAAATAAAATACTAGGGTTTTAATTAGAAGTATTAATAACACCTTTTACTTCAGGAATCTCTTCTTTTAAAAAGTGAAACAAACCGTCATTTAAAGTTTCTTTTTGAGAAGGGCAGTGCACGCAAGCACCAAACATTTTCACATATACATATCCATCTTCATATTTTATGAATTCGATATCTCCACCATCCATATTAATGTATGGTTTTATTTTTTCGATAACTTTTATAATTTTTTCTTCCATATAAATCACTGCTTATATTATATCATTTTTTTAAAATGTTTGATATAATTTTTTTAGGAGATGATTATGGCGGATTATACTATAGGAAGTATTATCAAAGGCCAAGTCACTGGAATTGAAAAATATGGAGCGTTTGTTAGTTTTGAATCAGGTTATACGGGATTAGTTCACATATCTGAAATAGCGAATGATTTTGTTAAAGACGTTCATGATTTTTTTGAAGTTGGTCAGTATGTATATTGCCAAATTCTAGATATTGATAAAGAAAATTTACAACTAAGATTATCAACAAAGAATATTAATTACAAAATGAATAATAAAGGTAAGGTTAAGGAATCAAGGCTTGGGTTTTTGCCACTTAAAAATAAGTTGAATGAGTGGATAGCAGATAAAATTTCCGAAATTAAAAATAATTCTTAAAAAAAGAATTATTTTTATTTTATAAATGGTGCCCGAGGCCGGACTTGAACCGGCACGAGGGTTTAATCTCGCAGGATTTTAAGTCCTGTGCGTCTACCTATTCCGCCACTTGGGCAGGCACTGTCTTATTTAAATAAGACGATATTATTATATCTTTTTTACACTCATAATGCAAGAGCTTACTTTAAAAAATAAAAATTAACTATGATTATTCCGTGATAATGTCTTAATAGTTATTCCGCGATTATGTCCCAACTATGTTATATTACACCATTGAGGTGGAAAATGAGAAAGGTTATATTAAGAATGAATGAACAACAAAAATATGAA